>CANGRP010000020.1 GCA_947456005.1 Caulobacteraceae bacterium | reverse complement strand
TTCACCCCGAACCCAGCGGAAGGCGTTGGGGAGTACGACGGCGTTGCTGGCATGCGCCGATCCCGTAGCCTTTCGGCAGCGAGAGCAATGGCAGTTCACAAACTTCAGGAATGGAGCGTCGACCTCAAACGCCACCGCCCCGCAGAGGCAACTCCCATTCACTGTGGCATGCGTCATGCCGCATCTCCCTGGGTTGAATCACATAGAGTTCGAGTGGCTTTTCCCTGATGGGGACCGTGGCTTCGAAGGCGAACCCGCACCGAAGCAGAAGGCGAATTGAGCGGATGTTCGCTGGTCGGACGAGTGCAATGATACGATCGATTCCGCGACCTCGACCGTGCATCACAACCTCCGTCAGAGCTTCGTGGGCATAACCCTGACCCCAGAATTGGCGTCCCAGGGTGTAGCCCACCTCGATCTCCGGGAGATCGCGCACGGGCTTCAGGAAGATGTTACCCAGAACGGCATCATCCTCAGACCGGCGTAGGGTCCACCCGCCCATGTCCGTGTTCAGCCACATGTCGGCATGGCGTTGCAGGTAGTCGGCGATAGCTTCTGTGCTCATCGCTCCGGCCCCAATGTGCCGCATAACTTCCTCATCGCCCAAGATCGGCGCCAACCCGGCAGCGTCGCGGGCTGGATCATGAGGCGACAGGTTAAGCCGCTGGGTGGTGAGGACGAGCATTGAGCAACCATCCGGGGAACGTTGTCATGCTTATCCGCGCCCCTTCGCCGATACTACCCTGGTTGCAGATTCTTGGGTCTGGCCAACGGGCTCGTCGATCTCGTTGCTCCACGCCCTCGCAGCAAGGCGATGCGCGCCCGTAGCTCAGCTGGATAGAGCATCAGACTACGAATCTGAGGGTCGGACGTTCGAATCGTTCCGGGCGCGCCATTCTTCCCAGAATCTTGGAAAACATTGGGGTTTCACCGTTGGGGGAGCCGTGTCCCGCCGAGTCTACAACACCTATTATGTGCGCCGGTTCGGGTTGGCTTGGCCGAGGCCCTAAAGGTCTCCGAAGAGAGCGGTGTAAGGAGCGTATTCGAACGCCTTGTTGCGCTCGTAGCCGGTGATCTCGATCAGGATGCCTAACTCCACAAACCGGTTGATGAGATTGCGCGCGCCGCCGCCCGAAATGCCCAGACTGTCGCGCACCTCGTTTGCCGTGACCACAGGCCGCTTGAACAGGAAATCGAGAAGGGCAAAGGCGTGCTTGCTTCCCCGGTCGTAGGCATCGCCGATCATCGTGCGGTGGCCCTCACGGAGGTCGATGATCTGGGCCGCCACATCGGCCGCTTGCCGTGCAACCTCGGCGACACCGGTAAGGAAGAACCGGATCCAACCCTCGTAGTCGCCACGATCACGCGTCGCCTGGAGGGCCTCGTAGTATTCCGCTCGATGGGCGCGAAGAAAGTAGGAGAGATAGAGCACGGGCTTATCGAGCAAGCCTTCCGCGCAAAGGAGGAAGGTGATGAGCAGGCGCCCTGTTCTGCCATTGCCGTCGTGGAACGGGTGGACCGTTTCGAACTGAGCATGCGCGAGGCCAATCCTGACCAGCGGCGGCAAATCACGCTCTTCGTGGATGAAGCGTTCGAGATCATGGATAGCGGTCGGGACGTGTTCAGGAGGCGGGGGCACAAAGGTGGCGTCCCGCACCGAGGCCCCCATGGGGCCGATATGCACTTGCCCCGTCCGAAACTCGCCGGGACTTTTCTCCCCGCCGCGCACGCCGCGCATCAGCCGCTCGTGAATCTCTTTGATGAGCCTGCCAGACACCGGGAGTTCTTTTAGGCGAGCGAGTCCGTAGTTCAGGGCGGCGATGTAGTTCAGAACCTCGCCCACATCTCGCGGGGCGCCGGGTGAGTTCAGTTCGGCTTCGGCCCGCAGAATGTCGTCCAGCGATGACTGGGTTCCCTCGATCTGGCTTGAGAGAACAGCTTCCTTACGCACATACATGGCGACGAAAAGGTCGGCGTTCGGCAGGGTGCGGGTGGAGCCTTTCAGTTCCGCCAAAGCCCGGTCGGCCTCTGACAGAAGCCGCGCGATCTCGCCCGTAAGATTGAAGGGTGGGTCAACGGGCGGAAGCGGAGCGGGGACGAACGCCTTGTAGCCAGCAAGCTGGGCTTCATACCTTCCGCCCCGGTCGCTCATGTTCGTCCCTTTGGAATCCTAAAATGCGTATGGGAGTAAATTGGCTCCATGCGATAACTGTCTATCACATGTGGAAGATTCTTCCACATAGGCAAGCTGGCTTCCATATGGAGAGGGCGAGTTCGTTTTGCAGCCGCCAGCCTCCTCATGCACCACGAGGGTCAGGCGACGCCGTGGACCACGAGACGGAGATGAAGTGGTTCCGCCGGGCCGCCGAGGCGGGAAGCGGCCTGGCTCAATACCAGCTGGGCGCCGCTTACGCCAATGAGCACGGCCTGCCGCGGGACTATGTCCGCGCCTACATGTGGATCAACCTCGCCGGGACGCGCGGCTACGGGGGCGGCTCCAAGGGACAGGTGGCGGTGGCCAAGCAGACCCTCGCGGAGTTCATGACCCCCGAGGATATCGCCCGGGCCCAGAAGCTCTCGACGGCCTGCTTCATGGCCGGCTTCAAGGGCTGCTGAGCCCCCTCACCCCTCCCGCAAGAACCGCCACGTCATCATCAGCCTCGGCGCCTTCGACGCATTGGGCGCGGCCGTGTGCAGCGCCCGCATGTCCATCAGCCAGAGGTCGCCGGGGTCGCCGGTCAGCTCCACCACCTCGATGGGCACGCCGTCCGCCTCGCCCAGGGGGCCGGGGGCGGCGGGGCGGTCGGGGTGGGCCGGGTCCATCAGCCGGGCGAAGGGGGGCAGGGCGCGCAGGCGGGCCTTGATCTCCTTCGACCTCAGCTCGCCCTGGTCATTGAGTGGCCGGTGCGAGCCGGCGGCGACGAGGGTTGCCCCGGCGCCCGGAGCGACGGGCGAGAGGAAGCTGAAGACCTGGACCCCGGGGCAGCCGGCCTGGGGCGTGCGGGGGACGTCGGTGTGCCAGAGGATGGCGGGCAGGCTCCAGGCCGCAGCGTTGGGCAGGGTCCAGAGGAGCTGGGGTCGGCTGAGGCCGCCGGCGGTTCCCATCTTCGCCCCTGCCAGCGTGTCGAGGCCGGCGATGAGGTCGGCGGGGACCAGGGTCTCCAGCACGGTCGCCAGCCGGCGGTCCTTGAAGGCGGCCGGCGCCTTGCCGAGGGCGGGCCAGCGCGGCCTATCGGCGCCCGCCAGGGTCCAGCCCTCGCCCTCGGTCCAGAGGCCCGCGCGTGACAGGATATCGAAGACGGCGCCCCGGGCGGCGGCCAGGCCCGCGGGATCGGCGACGGCGGGAAGGCGCAGGAGGCCCCGGTCGCGGAAGGCGGCGACGTCGGCGTCGGAGATCATGGGGCCGCCGCGCCCGGGGGACGGCGGAAGGTTTCCCTGCACATGGGAAGAGCCTAGACGCGTCGGAACGGCAGCGCCATCAGGGGCGAGAGACAGGGACGTGACAGAGGCGCAGGTTCTGGAGGTGCTGGCGGCCTGCGCGGCGCAGGGGCTGCCGGTCTGGGTGGATGGCGGCTGGGCGGTGGATGCGGTCCTCGGTCGCCAGACCCGGCCGCACGAGGACCTCGACCTGGCGGCGCGGGTGGAAGACGGGCCGGCGCTGGAGGCCGTGCTGGTTGGCCTCGGCCTGGTCCGGCAGGCGGGCGGTGCCGCCTGGAACCCCGTCTACAGCGACGGCGGGGGCCTGCGCGTCGACCTGCACCTCTTTCGCCTGGACGCAGCGGGACGCGGGGTGATGGACCCTGACGATCCGGCTGTGGCCTATCCTGCGGGGTCGTTCGACGGTCGTGGCGCCATCGCCGGGCGGGCCGTGGACTGCCTGCCCGCCGACATCCTCTGGCGGCTGAAGACCGGCTATCCGCCCCGGGACCGGGACCTTCTGGACCTCGCCGCCCCGTGGCGTCGACGTCAACTCGACCGCCCGCTCCAGCACGGTGAAGACGGCGTCCCGGGCCTGCGCGACGGCGTCCGCAGGGAGGGCGCCGGGCAGGCGGAGGAGCCCCCGGTCGCGGAAGGTGGCGATGCCGGCGTCCGGGATCACGCCGCCCCCACCCGGTAGAACAGCACCCGTCCGGCGGGCATGAGCTGGAGTATGAGGTCGAAGTCGGCGAGGTTGCGGGTCAGGACCGTGAAGCCGGACTTGCGCGCCTGCAGGTAGAGCACAGCGTCCTGCAGGGCGCGCAGGCGCGCGTCGCGGCCATAGCCCTGGGTGCGCGTCAACAGGCCCGCCAGCAGGGCGGCGCGGCCAAGCACCTCCAGGTCGGGCGTGAAGATCCGGTGATCGGGCATGGCCTCGACCTGGGCGCGGATGGCCGCGACGGCGGCGGCGGTGCGACGGTCCGCCGGGTCGAGGCGGCCGACCGCGTGCATCAGCTCCTGCACCGCCACGGACGAATGGTTGACCTGCCGCGCCATGACCATCTGTTCCAGGCTGGCGGGCGCGCGGCCCTGCATCTGGTCGATGTAGACGCAGGTGTCGAGCAGGAGAGGACGGCCCGCCAGATCCTGCGGCCCCGCGAAGGGAAGGGCCTCGTCGGGGCGGCGGGCGAGGGTGCGTCCCGGATCGAAGCGGGCCCAGCGAAGGGCGGCGGCGACGTCGAAGGCCGCCACCTCAGAATCCGAGGTCGAGGTCCGGATCCACCCGGCCCCGGACCGCGCCGAAGGTCTCGGCGAAGCGGTCGTCCAGGGCCAGACTGGCCAGGGCGAAGGCGATCAGCTCGCTGTCGCCGGACAGGCCCGTGCGGGCCTTGGCCTGCCGGACGAGGGCCGGGCTGACGCGCCCGCCGATCCTTCCACTCCGGTCACCGAGCAGGCCCGCCCGCCAGGCGGCGTCCATCACAGCCTCCACCTGCACGGCGGAGGGACCGGGGTCCGGGGTTTTCGGAGCTTGCCTGGTCCTGCCGGTCACGGCGCGCCTGTCTGACAAAAGCTGATTTTGTTGAACGTATGCCGGGACGGCTGCGGGATCAAGCCGGGGGGAGGGTTCGGACGCCATGGACCTGCTCGTCTCGGCCCCCCCGGCAAGTCTCAGGCTCGCACGGCGCAGGGAGGCATGCAAGAACTAAAAGGGAACAAAGCGCCAGTTTCATTCGGACCAGGCGGCGCTCAGCCTCTCGGCTTAGCGCCCTTTTAGCCAAGCCAGTGCGCGACCGAGCCCGTTCTCTTCGGGCGGCAAGTCCTTCGTTCCCAGATCGTGCTCAGTTGGCAATTCGATGTCAGATACCTCTACGCCACGAGCCTTCAAACCACGAACCAGCGTGCGAGCACTCTCGATCGGAGTGGAGGTGTCGTTCACGCCATGGACAACAAGGACAGCCCCCCGATAGCCGTCGAGAAGCGGTAGGCACCGCTTGCCGAGCACCGACCACCACCAGATCTCCGGATTCGTTTGGCCCATCCACGTCTTGCCGAGGCGTGGATCGGACTGGATCCTGAGGCGCTGCTCCGCGAACTTTGGATCGCCCTTCGTGAGGATCTCAAGCTCGTCCCTGAAGGTGAGGCCGCCACCCGTACTCAGCAGGGCGAGTGCGCTCACGTCTTCCGAGGCGCCGGCCATGGCGCAGGCGGTGAGCCCACCCGCCGACACCGCCAGAAGCTGGAAGGCTCCGCGGTCTCGCAGTTTGAGCACCTCCTTCAACCGGCGAGCAGCGGAGAGATGGTCGAACCAGCGCGCTTCTTCCGTTGCATGCGCTTCATACGCCGGGCCGCAGGCGCCGGCGTCTGAGGATGCGTCCTTGGCAACCACGACCACCCATCGAGTGGAGGCTTCCCGCAGCACCTGGTCGAACCAAGCGAGGGATTGCGTCGTGTTGCAGGTCGAGCCTTGGAGCACCATCAGAGCCTGATCCGGTGACCCCGTTTTTCGGTCATAGATTTCGACTGTCAGAAGGCTGTCGTCAGCCCTTCGGATCTGCAGGTCGCGTCTCGCCGGCTCGGCCCCGGCCGGACTGTTCAGAAGGCCGAGCCATAGGATGATCACTGGAGCTAGATGTCGGAGCATGTGCCGACGTTGCCGTGCACCGGCCTACCCGTCAAATGTGCGGGCGCCGCCTGCGGGCGGCGGTACGCGGATCCTTTCGGCACCTTCCGCGCGGGAACGAGGGGCTCCAGAATCTCGACGCAGGCCGGCGGTCAAGCTCGCGAAAATCGTCCAAAGGGATGCCGACCTTGCGCCACCGTCGCTTAATGCTTTGCCTCAGCGCTGCATAAATTGCTTCCGCACACGCAATCGCTCAGCCCTCAGGCAAGATACCGAGCGTGGAAGAGCTGAAGGTCGACGCCGAGGAGATGACGCCGGAGGCGGCGTCCCGGGCCCGCGCGACGGCGTCCGCAGGGAGGGCGCCGGGCAGGCGGAGGGGCCCCCGGTCGCGGAAGGTGGCGACGTGGGCGTCGGTGATGAGACGGGCGGCCGCCCGGCCTAAAGGTCCGGGCCCCGCGGCGCTCAGCGGATGAACTCCGGCTCGGGGTCGACCTCGAACCGGACGGCGTCGATCTCCGTGCGGCCCTCGATCCAGGCCCGGGCGATGCGGTGTCCGCCGTCCATCAGCCGCCCGTCGGCGGAGAGGATGATGGGGTAGGACAGGTCCGCCGACTGGATGCGGGCCGCATGGGCCGCCACCTGCCGCAGGCTGGGCGCCCGGCCCCGGAACCAGCAGTCCTGGTCGAACTCGGGGATGTCGGCGATGGCGATCCGGAAGACGGGCAGGCCGGCGGCGGCGGCCCAGAGCTTCTCCGTCAGCCAGTGGCCGCGTCCGCCGGGAACGGTGTGGGAATGGGTCTCGGGGGAGGACATGGGTGGAAGTCTGGCGCCTTGGACTGGAGCCGCGACAAGAGGTCCGATCCCTACCTTGCCCAGTGTCCCGCTGCTGCGCCAAGCTGTCAAGAACAGGAGAGACGAAGGAAGTGACGTCGGAAGAGGTCCTGGAGGTGCTGGCGGCCTGCGCGGCGCAGGGACTGCCGGTCTGGGTGGACGGCGGCTGGGCGGTGGATGCGGTCCTCGGTCGCCAGACCCGGCCGCACGAGGACCTCGACCTGGCGGCGCGGGTGGAGGAAGGGCCGGCGCTGGAGGCCCTGCTGGCCGGGCTTGGCCTGGTCCGGCAGGCGGGGGGCGCCGCCTGGAACCCCGTCTACAGCGACGGCGGGGGCCGGCGCATCGACCTGCACCTCTTTCGCCTGGACGCGGAGGGGCGCGGGGTGATGGACCCTGACGATCCGGCCGTGGCCTATCCGACGGGGTCGTTCGACGGGCGCGGCGTGATTGCGGGGCGGGCCGTGGACTGCCTGCCCGCCGACGTCCTCTGGCGGCTGAAGACCGGCTATCCGCCCCGGGACCGGGACCTTGAGGATCTCGCCGCCCTGGAGGCCGCCTTCGGCTTTTCCCTCGCCGGCGACTGAGGGACGCCAAGGTCAACGCGGATTCATCATGGGATTCAGACGCGCCAGCGCGATCCGGTCTCTTTTCACGCTCATTTCACGCCCGACCCCGCGCCAGCTTCACGAGGGTTGGACGCGCACCGGAGATAGTCGCCCCATCGAAAACGCCGGGATGTCCCGGACGGAATGAGAGGCCGGGGGCCAGACCATGACGAAGACCGAGACCCAGGACCAGAACCCCAGGCGCGCGACGGCCGCGGGCCAGGGCGCGCCGACGGCCAGTGCGGAGCGCCGGATCATTCCGGCGGGCCGGCCTGTCCCCCGCCGGCTGGGCGCCTCCTGGCGGCCCCTCTACATCGGCGTGATCGGAGCCTGATCATGCGCAAGCTGACCCTCGAGACCGCCACGGTGCGGATCGCCGCCTTCCCGGAAGGCGGTCGCCTCCTGACCGTCCGCGCCACCTGCTTCGGGCCGGCCGCCGCCTGCGCCTCGGCCCGCCTGGTTCCCCGCCGCCACGCCGACGCCCCTGAGGACGGCCTGTGGGACATCGACCTGGTCTGCAACCCGGCGGCGCTGGACGAGGCCGCGGGCATCTGGCGGGACGTGGTCTTCACCGGAGAGGCGGACTGGTGCGAGGGCGTGCGGCTGCACAGCCCTGGCGGGGTCCTCGAGCACAGGATGGACCCCCAGGCCCCCGGGCGCCCGCCCCGTCCGGACCGGGCGGCGCCGAGACAGCCGGAAGCCGTCGCCAGGACGCCGACGCCGCCGCCCCCGGGACTCCGGCGCCGCATTGACCTCTTCCGCGTGGCCATGGACGGAGTGGCGGCGGCCATGCTGCTCGCGGGTCTCGCCCTCCTGCCCATGGCCCTGCCCGCCAACGCCGACGAGCCTGGCCGGGCCTCCGCCGCCGTGGCCGCCGACCACCCTGAAGCCGGGCGCTGCCAGCACCGGTCTCTGCTGGCGCACCTGTCCTGAGCAAGGGGGCCGGGCGGGCCAAAGCCCCTTGCCCGGCGCGTCGGGAAGGCGGAGGCTGTCCCTCCAGGGCAGGAGGCTCCCATGACCCGACTGAAGCTCCACGACGAACGCCATCGGGTGACCCGGGTGGGCTGGCTGCGGGCGGCGGTGCTCGGCGCCAATGACGGCATCGTCTCCACCGCCAGCCTGATCGTCGGCGTGGCCGCAGCCTCGGCGGGGCGGTCCGAGGTCCTGGTGGCCGGTGTGGCGGGGCTGGTGGCCGGGGCCATGTCCATGGCCGCGGGCGAGTATGTCTCGGTCAGCTCGCAGTCGGACACGGAAGGCGCCGACCTGACCCGCGAGCGCGGCGAGCTGGCGACCCAGCCGGAGGCCGAACTGGAGGAGCTGGCGGGTCTCTATCGCAGCCGGGGCCTCGACGCCGAGACGGCCCGCAGGACGGCCGAGCAGTTGATGGCGCATGACGCCCTGGGCGCCCACGCCCGGGACGAACTGGGTATTTCAGAGATCACCGCGGCCAGGCCCGTCCAGGCCGCCTTCACCTCCGCGGCCACCTTTACCGCCGGCGCCGCCGCGCCCCTGGCCCTGGCCGCGGTCACGCCCGCCGGAGCCCTGGCGGCGGTGGTCTCGGCCGGCTCCCTCATCGGGCTCGCCCTCCTCGGCGCAGTCGGCGCCCAGGCCGGCGGGGCTCCGCCCCTCAAGGCGGCGGTCCGGGTCACCTTCTGGGGGGCCCTGGCCATGGCCCTGACGGCCGGGATCGGCCGGCTGGTGGGGGCGGCGATCTAGAGGGGCCGGTCCTCGGGATCCTCGATGAGGATCCGGCTGGCGTCGCCCTGGGGGTCCTCGTACTGGTCGTTGCGCAGGGTCCACCAGAAGGCGGCGAGGCCGAGCAGGGCCAGGGCCAGGGAGAAGGGCGCCAGGATGACGACAATGCTCATCTTCCGCCTCCGTTCAGCAGCCTGAGGGCGTTGAGGGTCACCACCAGGGAGGATCCCGACATGGCCAGGGCCGCCACGAAGGGATTGACGAAGCCCAGCATGGCGGCCGGGCCGGCCACCAGATTGTAAAGGGCCGCGAAGGCGAAGTTCTCCATCGCCCGGCGACGGGCCGCCCGCGCGGTGTCGATCGCCTCGGCGATGCGCCCGGGATGGTCGGCGGGATAGACCAGGTCCGCCGCAGACTGGCTGGCGTCCAGGGCCGTGCCCGGCGCCATCGACACATGGGCGTGACTGAGAGCGGCCACGTCGTTGAGGCCATCGCCCACCATGAGGACCCGACGGCCCGCCGCCTTGAGGTCGTCGAGCGCCTCGACCTTGCCCTGGGGGGTCAGGCCGGAGCGCCAGTCGGGGATCCCCATCCGCCCGGCGACCCGGAGGGTGGCGGCCTCCACGTCCCCGGACAGGATGGAGGCGGAGAGGCCCCGCCCCGCCAGGGCCGCCGTCAGGCCCACCGCCTCAGGCCTCAGGGCGTCGGCGAAGGCGAAGCGGAAGAGGGCGCCATCCGCATCCCGGAACCAGAGCTCCGTCTGGTGCCCCGAGAGGGGCGCGCCCACGAAGGCCGCCCGGCCCAGGCGCATCAGGCCCGTTCCCGCGCGCGCCTCGATCCCCTGGCCGGCGACCTCGATGGCGCCGGCCGCCGCAGGACCCTCCCCTGCCGCGTCCGCCAGGGCGCGGGCCAGGGGATGCGACGAGGCCCGGGCCAGGGGCGCCGCCCTGGCGATGTCGGCCGGGTCGGCGTTCAGCAGGCGGGGCCGGCCCTCGGTGAGGACACCGGTCTTGTCGAAGGCGACGTGGTCAGCCTCGGCGAGCCGCTCCAGCCCGGCGCCGGACTTGACCAGCACCCCCCGACGGAACAGGCGCGAGGCGGCGGCGACCTGGACGGCGGGGACCGCCAGGCCAAGGGCGCAGGGGCAGGTGACGATCAGCACCGTCGCAGCCCTCAACAGGGCCTCGCGGACCGGGATCCCCAGCATCCAGGCGACGACGAAGGTCAGGGCCGCGGCGGTGTGGACCACGGGCACGTAGATGGCCGCGGCCTTGTCCGCCAGCTGGACATAGGTCGACCGGGACTGGGCGCCCGATTCCACCAGCCGGGCGATGCGCGCCAGGGTCGAGTCCTCGCTGGCCGCCTCGGCGCGAAGGCTCAGGAGGCCTGTGAGGTTGAGGGCGCCCGCCCGGCAGGTGACGCCAGGATGGACCGGCTGGGGCGTCGTCTCGCCGGTCAGGAGGGCGTTGTCGATCTCCGACTCCCCGGTCTCCACCACTCCGTCCACGGGAACGCGCTCGCCCGGGCGCACCCTCAGCCGGTCGCCGGGCCGGACAAGGCGCAGGGGCGACAGGCGCTCCGTCCCGTCCTCGGCGAGGAGGACGGCGGAGGGCGCCTGGAGGGCCAGGAGGTCTGCGGCGGCGCTGCGGGCCCTGCGGCGCAGGGCGTGGTCCATCCAGCGACCGATCAACAGGAGGAAGAGCAGGGTGACGGCGGCGTCGAAATAGGTGTCCCGCCCCATCAGGAGGGTTTCCTGGAAGCTCACCAGCAGGGTCAGGATCACGCCGATCGAGATGGGCACGTCCATGTTGGCCCGCCCCGCCCTCAGGGCCTTCCAGGCTGACCGGAAGAAGACCATGCCGGCGAAGACGGCGCAGGGCGCGCCGACCCCGGCGCTGGCCCACTGCATGAAGGTGCGGGTCGCCGGTCCCAGCTCCTGACCGAACAGGCCGGCCCAGACCGGCACCGAGAAGATCATGGCGTTGCCGGCCCCGAAGCCGGCGACGGCCAGGGCCATGGCCAGTTCGCGGCCCTCCCGGTCCCGGGCCTGCCGGGCCGAGTCCGGGTCGTAGGGCGTGGCGGGATAGCCGATGCGGTCGAGGACGCGCACGACCCGGCCGGGGTCGCCCTCCGGTTCAAGGCCTACGGCCAGGCGGCCGGTGCTCAGGTTGAGCCGGGCCGAGGCCACGCCGGGAGTGTCGGCGAGTTCGCCCTCGATCCGGGCGATGCAGGCCGCGCAATGGGCGCCGCTGACCAGGAGGTCGAGCCGCCGTCCGCCCGGCCCGGTCTCGGTCAGGTAGGCGGACAGGTCGGGGCCGCCGACCCCCTCGTCTGGCGGGGCGCCCGCCCCGGTCCGCGCCGCACCTTCGGTCAGGGCCATGTGACCCTCCGCGAGCCCTCGAAGGCGTGACCCTCGCCCTGGGCGACAAAGCTCAGGTCCCAGGCGCCGGAGAGGTCGGGAACGGTCGCCTCGTAGCGGCCGGGGGCGGTCTCCGAGAAGCGCAGGTCGGTCCGACCCGCCTCGGTGGCGGGGCGTTCAAGCCGGCCCGTCAGCACCAGGCCGCGGAGGGGCGCCCCCGAGGCGTCGCGCATCTCCACCCGCGCCCTGCCGGGCCCGGCGGCGACGGCGGCGGTCCAGCCGAGGCGGGCCTGGGCCTCCTGCCGGGCGATCCGGCTGTTGAAGGCGACGCCGTCCTCGTAGGGGGTCTCGGAGACCTGGCCCGGGAAGGTGCGGTAGGCCAGGGTCAGGAACCAGATGTTCAGGGCGATGATGATGGCGAAGAAGCCGACGACGATGCCCAGGACATGCCAGCCGGTGAGGGTCCAGCCGCCCGCGGGGGCGGCGGGCGCGCTCGTGGGGGACGGGCTCATGGACGGGCTCATGGACGGGCTCCGGGATCGGTGATGAAGGTGGATTTCACGGTCATGGCGCCCTCCGGCAGGGTCACGGTGAAGGCGACGGGCAGGCTCGTCCCGGCGCCCGCCTGCTCCGGCAGGGTGACGAAGACCCGGACGGCGCGGACGGTGTTGGCCTCGATCCGGGCGCTCACGCCGTCGGTGGCGACCGGCGCCGCAGGCGTCTTCAGGAGGGCGCCGGCAGGACCGTCAAACCGGATCCGGGCGTCGGCGTCGGCGAAGCTGCGATTGGCGATCTTCAGGGTGTAGCCGTTGCGCACCGATCCGTCGGCCAGTCGGACGGCGATGGGATTGCGGTCACGCAGCACGTGGACGTCGAAGGCCTGGCGGTGGGTCAGGCCCCACAGCATCAGGCCCGAGACCAGGACCAGGGCGGCGGCGTAGAACAGGGTCCGGGGCCGGACCAGCCGATAGACGGCCGCCTGTCCCGCCTCCCGGGCCGCCACGGCCTTGTCCGTGTCGTAGCCGATCAGCCCCCGGGGCCGGTCGATCCGGTCCATCATCTCGTCGCAGGCGTCGGCGCACAGGCCGCAGTTGATGCACTCCAGCTGGGCGCCGTCGCGGATGTCGATGC
Organism: Caulobacteraceae bacterium; assembly: GCA_947456005.1. Classification (GTDB taxonomy): domain Bacteria; phylum Pseudomonadota; class Alphaproteobacteria; order Caulobacterales; family Caulobacteraceae; genus Phenylobacterium. Next base: position 3,863 of record CANGRP010000020.1, on the reverse strand, counting down.
CCATGGGGCAGACCACGACGCACTGGTCGCAGTCGATGCATCCGCCCCGGCCCTCCCAGGAGGCGCCCTTCTTGTGCGGACCGCGCGGCTCGCCCCGGTCGATCCGGTAGGTGACCTGCAGGGAGTCCTGGTCGATCAGGGCGCCCTGGATGCGCGGCCAGGGGCACATGTAGGTGCACACCTGCTCGCGCAGGGTCCCGGCGAAGACATAGGTGGTGAAGGTCAGGAGGGCGCAGAAGACATAGGCCGTGGCGGGCGCCTGGCCGGTCCAGAACTGGACCAGGACGGTCGGGGCGTCATGGAAATAGAAGATCCAGGCGCCCCCGGTGCCGAAGGCGATGCCCAGCCACACCAGGTGCTTGCCGGCCTTTCGCCAGGCCTTGTCGAGGGACCAGGACGACGCGTCCCGCCGCATGCGGGCGTTACGGTCGCCCTCGAACAGGCGCTCGACCTGGATGAAGAGGTCGGTCCAGATCGTCTGTGGACAGGCATAGCCGCACCAGAGCCGGCCAAAGAGGGCGCTGGCCAGGAAAAGGGCGAGGGCGGCCATCACCAGGAGGCCGGTGATGAAATAGACTTCCTGTGGCCAGAACTGCAGGTCGAAGAGATAGAAGCGCCGCCCGGCGAAGTCGACCAGGATCGCCTGGTCCGGCAGGCCGCCCGGGCGATCCCAGCGGATCCAGGGCGTGATGTAGTAGATCGCCAGGGTGGCGATCATCAGGGCCCACTTGAGGTTCCGCCAGGGGCCCCGGACCTGCTTGGGATAGATGGGTGTCCGGGGCTTGTAGAGGCCGCCGCCCGGGTCGCCCCGGCGGCGGGCCTTCTCCGCCGCCGAGGCGGGACCGGCCTTCTTCTGACCGGCGCGGGTCCGGTCAATGACGACGGTCATGGCGAGGGCTCATGGGCGGGGGACTCACTGTCCGGCGGCGTTGGCGTGGACGTAGACGGCCAGGGCCTTGACGGTTTCCGGGTCCAGCCGCCCGGACCAGGCCGGCATGACGCCGCCCCGGCCTGCGTGGATCTGCGCCTTGATGTCCTGGCGCCCTGAGCCGTAGAGCCATTCCTTGTCAGTCAGGTTGGGCGCGCCCTGGAGGGGATCGCCCCGACCTTCGGGCCCGTGGCAGGCGACGCAGTTGGCAGCATAGACCGGCGCCGCCCTCTGGACCGCCGCCGCATTCGCCGGGCGCCCGGACAGGGCGACGACATACTCCGTCAGGTCCGCGACCTGGGCGGCGGTCAGAATCTGATCCTTTCCGTAGGCGGGCATCTGCGAGACGCGGGCCTGGGGATGGCCCGAACGGATGCCGTACTGGAGGGTCCGGTGGATGTCCTCCAGGGTCCCGCCCCACAGCCAGACGTCGTCCCGGAGGTTCGCATAGCCCTTGCTTCCGGTTCCGCCGACCCCGTGGCAGGTGGCGCAGTTGTCGCCGAACACGGATTGGCCGACGGCCAGGGCGTGGGCCTGGAGCGTGGGATCGCTCTCGATCTCCTGCAGGGAGGCCTGGGTCAGGCGGGCGTTCTGCTGGCCCCGCAGGGTCTTCAGCTCAGACAGCTGCTCCACGACCGCGGCGCGATCAGACTTGCCCAGCACGCCGCGGGTGTAGCCCGTCAGGCCGGGCCAGGCGGGCATCAGGATCCAGTAGCCGATGGCGTAGACCACCGAGGCGTAGAAGATCCAGAGCCACCAGCGCGGGAGCGGATTATCCAGTTCGCGGATGCCGTCCCACTCATGTCCGGTGGTGGGCACAGGTCCGGAGTCCTTCTCGGTTTCAGGAGCCGACATGGTCGTCCTCGTCATCTCTCAGCGGCAGATGGGCCATGTCCCGGAAGGCCTGGCGGTTCTTGGGCCACAGGGCGTAGACAACGCCGGCCAGGAAGATGACCACGAAGTAGAGGGTGCCTCCCTGCTGGGCGAAGCGGGCGACCTGTTCGTAGCTCAGGCCGCTCATCGCAGGTTCTCCGCCGCGTCGGCCTTGTAGGTGCGGAAGTCGACCAGGGTTCCCAGCATCTGGAGGTAGGCCACAAGGGCGTCCATCTCGGTCAGTCGCTCCGGATCGCCATCAAAGTCGCGCCGGTTGACCTTTTCGCCGTAGTGGCGGGCGAGGCTGGCGCCGGAGAGCGTCGGATCGACCTGAGCCTCCAGGTCCGCCCGGGCGTTCTTCAGGGCGGTCTCCGTGTACGGAACACCGACGCGGGTCAGGGTCCGCAGGCGGGCCTCGATGTCGTCGATCTTGAGGTCCTTCCGGGCCAGGAAAGCGTAGGGGGGCATGATCGATTCCGGCACGACCGACCTTGGATCGACCAGATGCTGGACGTGCCAGGCGTCCGAGTACTTTCCGCCCACCCGGGCCAGGTCGGGACCCGTGCGCTTGGAGCCCCACTGGAAGGGATGGTCGTACATGCTCTCGGCTGCGAGGCTGTAGTGCCCGTACCTTTCGACCTCGTCGCGCAGGGGGCGGATCATCTGCGAATGGCAGACATAGCAGCCCTCCCGGACGTAGATGTCCCGGCCCGCCTGCTCCAGCGGCGTGTAGGGCCGGACACCCTTCACCTTCTCGATCGTGCTCTCCAGAAAGAAAAGGGGCGCGATCTCGACCAGCCCGCCCACCGACACCACCAGGAGGATGCCGAGGACCAGGAGCAGTGAATGACGTTCAAGTTTTGCGTGGTTCTTCCACATGTTCCCGTTCCCTTCAGGCCGCAGCCGCGACGATGGGACCGGAGGCCTCCGGCAGGACGGCGGGCGCCGGCTGCCGGATGGTCCGGTAGATGTTGTAGGCCATGACCAGGACGCCGGAGAGGTACATCACGCCGCCGAGGGCCCGGACGATGTTCGCCACCTGCTTGGACGAGACGCTCTCCACGAAGCTGTTCGCCAGGAAGCCCTGCGGGGTGTATTCGCGCCACATCAGCCCCTCGCCGATCCCCGACACCCACATGGCGGCGATGTAGAGGAGCAGGCCCAGGGTCGCGATCCAGAAGTGCCACTCCACCAGGGCGTTGGAGTAGAGCCGGTCCTTCTTCCACAGCCAGGGCACGAGGCAGTAGACGGCGCCGAAGCTGATGAAGCCGACCCAGCCGAGGGCGCCGGAATGCACGTGGCCGATGGTCCAGTCGGTGTAGTGGCTGAGGGCGTTCACCGCCCGGATGGACATCAGCGGGCCCTCGAAGGTCGACATGCCGTAGAAGCCCACGGCCACCGCCATCATCCTCAGGACCGGATCAGTGCGCAGCTTGTCCCAGGCGCCCGACAGGGTCATCAGGCCGTTGATCATGCCGCCCCAGGACGGCATCCACAGCATGATCGAGAAGGTCATGCCCAGGGTCTGGGCCCATTGCGGCAGGGCCGTGTAGTGCAGGTGGTGCGGCCCGGCCCAGATGTAGATGAAGATCAGGGACCAGAAGTGGACGATGGACAGGCGGTAGGAATAAACCGGCTTCTCCGCCCGCTTGGGCACGAAGTAGTACATGATGGCCAGGAAGCCGGCGGTCAGGAAGAAGCCGACCGCATTGTGCCCGTACCACCATTGGGTCAGGGCGTCCTGGACGCCGGCGAAGAGGGACTAGCTCTTGGTCCCCAGGAGGCTGACCGGCAGGGACAGGTTGTTGATGATGTGCAGAAGGGCCACCGTCACGATGAAGGCCAGGTAGAACCAGTTGGCCACGTAGATGTGGGGCTCCTTGCGCTTCCAGAGGGTGCCCAGGAAGACCAGCAGATAGACGACCCAGACAATCGTCAGCCACAGGTCCACGAACCATTCGGGCTCGGCGTATTCCCGGCCCTCGGTGATCCCGGCCAGGTAGCCCACCGCCGCCATGACGATGAAGAGCTGGTAGCCCCAGAAGACGAACCAGCCGGCCAT
>CANGRP010000019.1 GCA_947456005.1 Caulobacteraceae bacterium | reverse complement strand
GTTCCCGCCGCAAGGGCGTCGTAGCGGTAAAGCCCGTCCATCGTCGAGCCCATGCCGAGGCCCGCCCCCATCACGAGGTCGCGGGCCCAGCTGAACGGCGCATGAAGGTGGTAGATCGTCGCGTTTCGCCGGGAACCCGCCTGGATGCCCGCAGTCCTCGGCTGGCGCAGGGCGGCGTAGCGCATCAGGGCCGCCGGTATGTCCGTACGTCCGCACCCCGCCAGGCAGGCGGCCAGGACGGCGGCGTCCTCGATGGCCATGCAGGCGCCCTGGGCCATGAAGGGCAGGGTGGGGTGGCAGGCGTCGCCCAGAAGGGTCACCGCCCCCCGGCTCCACCCGGGCAGGGGATCGCGGTCGAACAGGGCCCAGCGGAAGCAGGCGTCCTCCGGCGCGGCCTCGACGATCCGTCGTACGCTGGGGTGCCAGCCGGCGAAGTCCCGGCGCAGGTCTGCGGCTTCGCCCCGGCTCGACCAGGACTCCTCGCGCCAGTCGTCCGCCTCGACCACGCCGACGAAGTTCACCAGGGTCCCGCCCCGGACATAGTAGTGCACGAAGTGGGCGCCGGGCCCCATCCAGAGGGCGGCGACGGGCCGGATGTCCGCGCCCTCCAGCCGGGCGGCGGGGATCAGGCCGCGCCAGGCGACATTGCCGGTGAAGCGGGGGGCGGCGGGGCCGAACAGGGCCTCGCGCACGACGCTGCGCAGGCCGTCCGCCCCGACCAGTACGTCCGCCTTCAGCCGCTGGCCAGAGGCCAGGACCAGGGACGGGGTCCCGTCCCCGGGGCAGGCGGCCACCGTCTCGCCCAGGCGAAGGGTGATCTGTGGCTCGGCCCGGCAGGCCTGTCCCAGCACGGAGACGAGGTCCGCCCGGTGCATGTGGAAGTAGGGAAAGCCGTACCTTCGCCGCGCCGTCTCGCCGAGCGGCGCCCGGCTGATCTCCTGCCCCCGTCGCCAGCCGCGGGCCTCGACAGCCTCGGGGCGGAAGGCCAGGGCCGAGAGCTCCGCCTCCAGGCCCAGGGAGAACAGGACCCGCGTGGCGTTGGGCGAGACCTGCAGCCCCGCCCCCACCTCGCCAAGGGCTGGCGCCTGCTCGACCACCGTGACGGACAAGCCCTTCCGGGCCAGGGCCAGGGCCGCCGTCAGCCCACCGACGCCCCCGCCGACAACCAGGGCGGTCAGGGAGGCGTCGGGCTTGGATCTCACCTAGGCTTCCAGCAGGCTGCGCAGCATCCAGGCGGTCTTCTCGTGGACATTGATGCGCTGGGTCAGCATGTCCGCCGTGGGCTGGTCCCGGGCGGCGTCGACCACCGGGAAGAGATTGCGGGCCGTGCGGGCCGTGGCCTCCTGGGCGACCACCAGCTGCCGGACCATCTCGTTGGCGTCCGGCACGCCCTCAGGCTCGCGGATCGAGGTCAACCGCGCGAACTCGGCATAGGTGCCCGGCGACGGAAAGCCGAGGGCGCGGATGCGCTCGGCGATGACGTCGATCGCGTTCCACTGCTCGGTGTACTGGCCCATGAACATGGCGTGCAGGCTGTTGAACTGCGGCCCCGTCACGTTCCAGTGGAAGTTGTGGGTCATCAGGTAGAGCGTGTAGCTGTCCGCCAGCAGGGCCGAGAGGCCCTCCGCAATCCTGTGACGCTCGGCCTCGGGTATGCCGATGTCGATGGGCGGGGGCGAAAGAACTGCAGACATTGCGGTGTCTCCGGGTGAGGTCGGCTCGTTGTCTGGAGGTGGGGGATGAAGCGGTCCCTGTCAAATCCGGCGGAAACCCCTGGGCCCCTGGGTCACCCTCGACGCGACGTCAGCACCAGCCAGTGCATGACCTCAGGACGCCATTCGCAGACCATCAGCCATCGCTCGAAGGACGAGAGTTTCGCAAGCATGGGGAAGGCGGAGGGATCGCGGGGACCTTCCCGCACCAGGGCGATGTCGTGGGTCCCGGCGAATCGTCCCTTCAGGGTCTCAGTCAGGTTCCGGTCCGTGAAATCGTGGCACTCGACGATCAGGTCGCAGTGCGCCAGCGGTTCCGCCGTCTCCAGGAGGGTGGTCTCGTAGCCCTCGCAGTCCACCACCAGCAGAGGCGAGGACGCCGTCCCGACCAGGGCGCGAAGGTCAGCCGCCTGGCACAGGCCGCGGACCTCGAAGGGCCCCGCAACGCCATTGGTCCGGGCTGACCCCCGGCAGATCTCCTGCGCCTTCTCGTCGATGTCGAAGGCCACAACCCTTGCCCCCTGCGCCCGGCGGGCCAGACCCACGGCGTAGTATCCCTCCGCGCAGCCGACATTGACGATCAGGTCCGGCTTGCGGGCCAGACCCGCCTCCACCGCAGCGTGAAGTTCGGCCTCGTAGACACCAAGCAGCTTGGCGGAGGCGTCGCCGTCGCTCCAGCTGGCTTCGGTCGGCAGGATCATGTCCTTGAAGGGCCCGCTGAGCACCTTGCCCCCGCTCGCCCGCGCGAGCTGGGCGGTGAGATCGGCGAGGCGCGTCCGCGCCGACAGGGTGGAAATCTGCCTGAGGGCGCGGGGATAGTCCGGCGGCTGCATGCCCCTACTCCTCGTCGAAGCCGATGAAGACCGCCGCCTCGTCCACCGACTTGCGGTTCGAGACCACGGCGTTGGCGGGGAAGCTGTCGTCGGGCCAGCCCATGGCGATGCAGATCATGATGACCTGGTCGTCGGGGATGCGGGCGTGCTCGCGCACCACCGGGGACTGCATGATGCCCTGGCTGTTGATCACGCAGCCCAGGCCCCGGGACCAGGCGGCGTTGACCAGGCAGTTGGTCACCGCGCCACAGTCGAAGGGGCCGATGTCGCCGCCATGGATCGAGCGGTCATAGGTGACGACGATGGAGACCGGGGCGTCGAACTGGCGGAAGCCGCGCAGCACCCAGTCCTGCCGCTTGGCCTTGTCCTCGCGCGCGATGTCCATGGCGGCGAACAGCTGCTTGGCGATCTCGATCTGACGCTCCCTGTGCACGCCGTCATAGGCGCCATGGCTGCGGAACTCCCGGGAGTCCGGCACCCCGGCCAGGTTGCGCTCTGTATTGCCGGCGCGGATGGCGTCCAGCACGGGGCCGGCGACCACGTAGAAGTTCCAGGGCTGGGTGTTCAGCGAGGAGGGCGCGCGCATGGCCAGCTCCAGCACCTCCCGGATCACGGCCCTCGGCACGGGCTCCGGCTTGAAGCCGCGGATACTCCTCCGGCCCTTCACAACCTCGTCGAACTGCATGTCGTCTCTCCCCCGGGCCGGCTGGCCTTCAGATATCGAACCCATGATCCTCAAGCCAGGCCTTCACAAGGCCGACGGCCTCGCGGCCCAGCTCCGGCTGGTCCTGGTAGTAGTGGGTCGCGCCGGTGATCTCGTGGAAGCGCCGGTCCTCGTGGGCGACGGCGTCGTACAGCCGCTGGGCGTGGCTGGGCGTGCAGGCGTCGTCGGCGCTGTTGTTGATCACCAGGACGGGGGCCTTCACCCGGGCCAGGCAGGCCGGGGCGTCGGCGCGGGCGTCGTCCAGGCTCCACTGCGACAGCCAGCTGCGAAGGGTCGAGAAGCGGGCGAGGCCGATGGGGCTCATGTTCACGATGCGCGGGTCGCCCAGATAGCAGACGCCGGGCGCCCGGTCGTTGGGGTCCACCGCCGGGTCCAGCCAGCGCGGGTCGGCCATGGTGCCGTGGACCACAAAGCCGAACTCCTCGTCCGGCCGGCCGGTGCGCCGCAGGTGCTCCAGCCTGGCCTTCACCCAGGCGGTGACCCGCCGGTTACGCGCCTCCTGGGCGGCCCGGTAGCGGGCCAGGAAGGCCTCGGAATAGGGCGGCTTCACCCGCTCTCCGTAGAGGTCCAGGTCCGGATCCCGCTTCTCGGGGTCGGCCTCGTCCAGGATGGAGGCGTCCAGCCACTCGGTCAGCGTGCCGTGGCGTGAGACATGGGCGGCCATCAGGATGATCCCGTCCGCCGGGACCAGCCGTGCGTCGACGAGGGACAGGGGATCTCCCGCCGGGGTGTGGGTGAGGGAGGGCTGCTCGGCCTCGGCCTGGTAGAAGGCCGACAGGGCCCCGCCGCCGCTCCAGCCCAGCAGGATGACGTTGGCGTAGCCCAGCTTCTCCCGGGCGAGGCGCACCGCGGCGCCCAGGTCCAGGGCGACCTTCTCCATGATCAGGGCGTTGTCGACGCCCCGGTATCGGCTGTCGGCGGCCAGGACGTGGACGCCGGCCTCGGCGAACAGCCGCATGACCGGCAGGCCGCCGGTCCCGCCGATGGGATGCATGGTGACCAGGACCGTGTCGGAGGGCGTTTCCGGCCGGATCAGGGTGGCGCCCGTCGCCACCAGGCCCACGGCGCCGCCATAGGTGTCCTTGAAGGCGGAGGGATCGCGCGAGACGATGGTGATCGGCGTCCGGGTGACGGCCGGGCGTGCGCTCATTCCGCCGGGTCCGCCGCGAGTTTGCGCACCGGCGGCTCGTTGTATGAGGCCCGGGCCATGTAGACCTCGTCGGGCATCTCCAGGAGCTTTTCATAGACCGCAGGCGGGTACTTCAGGTGGGGCCTGGCGGGATCAAAGGCCGGCTGGGGCGTCTCGGGCCTGGCGCCCGGTCCGGCCGGCGGATTGCGAAAGGCGGCCAGTTCCTCGGCGGAGATGCCCGCCAGGGCCACCACCTCGGGGTCGATCCACTCATCCGGGTCCGGCGGAGTGAGCGAGGTGGAGATCTCCAGGTTCAGCCCCTCGGGCCCGGCGAAGTAGATGGACTGGCAGAACCCGTGGTCCACCGGCCCGAAGACCGGCACGCCGTTCTGGCGGATGCGATTGCGGAAGGCCATGAGGTCTTCCATCGACTCCACGTTGAAGGCCACGTGCTGCATGGTCCCCGGCGCGGAGGGCCCCCCGCCGTGGGGCGCATGGCTGGACCCCAGCTCGCTCTTGCCCTTGGCGTTGTCGGGCATGGCCACGAAGGCCACCGAGGCGTTGTCGTCCAGCTCGAGGAAGCCATGCCAGGCCCCAGGGACGCCATGCATCCAGAACAGGGCCGTCAGCCGCATGCCCAGCACCTCGCTGAAGAAGGCGATCTGACCCTTCATGTCCGTGGTGCTGAAGGCCAGGTGGTGCAGTCCGCGAAGCCTGGACATGGGGAGTCCTCCGTCTGGGGCCTATTTCCGCCCGCTGGTGGGAATGTCGCGGAACGCAACGTCCTTGTCGACGCGGATGTCGCCTGGCAGGCCCAGGACGCGCTCGCCGATGATGTTGCGCAGGATCTCGTCCGAACCGCCCTCGATGCGGGTGGCGGGCGAGCGCAGCAGCATCTGCTGGAAGCGGGCGTTCATGGGCGAGGACTCGTCCTGGATCGCGCCGGACTGGCCCTGGATGTCGAGGGCGAACATGGCCAGTTCCTGCATGGTGGCGCCGGCCACCAGCTTGCCGATGGAGTTCTCCGGTCCGGGGGTTTCTCCCTTGGACAGGGCGGTGATGGCCCGCATGCCGGTGTACTTCAGCCCGCTCTGCTTCACGGCGAACTGGGCCAGGCGAGAGCGCACGGAGGCGTCGTCCACCGCCGGCCGGCCGTCGACCTCGGCCTGGAGGCAGAAGTCGAACAGTTCGGGGAAGCCCGTCGACATGCCCGAGCCGATGGACAGGCGCTCGTTCATCAGGGTGGTCAGGGAGACCTCCCAGCCCTGGCCCACGGCGCCCAGACGCTGGTCATCGGGGATGCGCACGTCGGTGAAGTAGACCTCGTTGAAGCCCGACTGGCCGTTGGCCTGCTTGATCGGGCGGACCTCGACCCCGGGGGTCGACATGCTCAGGAAGAACATGGTCAGGCCCTTGTGCTTGGGCGCATCGGGGTTGGTCCGGGTGATCAGGAGACCCCACTGGGAGTGCTGGGCGCCGCTGGTCCAGATCTTCTGGCCGTTGATGATCCAGTCGCCCGAGCCGTCATCGGCCTTCACCGCGCTGGTGCGCAGGCCGGCGAGGTCGGAGCCGCCGGCAGGCTCGGAGAAGAGCTGGCACCAGATCTCCTCGCCCGAGGCGAGGGGCGGCAGCAGGCGGCGCTTATGGTCCTCGGAGGCCCAGGCCATCACGGTGGGGCCGCACATGCCGTGGCCAATGATGAAGGGGCTGGAGAGGGAGCCGTAGATACCCTCTTCCTGGCCCCAGATGACCCGCTCGATCGGCGTGCGGGCGCCGCCGCCGTATTCCTTGGGCCAGTTCAGGCAGGCCCAGCCCGCCTCGGCCTTCCTCTTCTGCCAGGCCTTGCTCGCCGCCATCGGGTCTTCGCTGTCGATGCCGCTGGAGGCGAAGCCGGCGCGCTTCAGCTCGGCCTCGAGGTGGGTGGGGGCGTTCGCCTGGATCCAGGCGCGGGCCTCGGCGCGGAAGGCGGCTTCTTCGGGCGTGTCGTCGAAATCCATGGGGGACTCCTTCAGGCGGCTTGGGTGTTGGCGCCCTGCAGGCGTGAGATCAGCAGGTCTTCCCAGGTCGACAGGGACCCGAGGGCGAGGGCCAGCGCATTGGAGCGCCGGTAGAAGAGGTGGCAGTCGAAGGCCCAGGTGAAGCCCATGCCGCCGTGCACCTGGATGTTGTTCTTGGCGCAGTGCTGGAAGGCCTGGGTGGCCGAGACCCGCGCCGTGGCGGCGGCCACAGGCAGCTCCGAGCTGCCCGAGGCCAGGGCCCAGGCGCCGTAGTAGCAGTTGGACCGGGCCAGGGTGGCCGAGACGTACATGTCCGCCAGCATGTGCTTGATGGCCTGGAAGGAGCCGATCTGGCGGCCGAAGGCCATGCGGTCCAGGGCGTAGTCCCGGGCCATGGACAGGGCGCGATCGGCGCCGCCCACCTGCTCGAAGGCCATCAGGATGGCGGCCCGGTCCATGACCTGGCTGGCGATGGCCCAGCCCTCGCCCTCGCCGCCCAGGCGCTCGGCCGGGGCGCCCTCGAAGGCCAGGCGCGCCTGGCTGCGGGTGGGGTCGATGGAGGCCAGGGTCTCGCGGGTCACGCCGGGGCCGTTCAGGTCGACGAGGAAGAGGCTGATGGCCTGCTCGCCCCGCCCGGCGCCCGAGCGGGCTGCGACGACGGCGAGGTCGGCGATGTCGCCGTCCGGTACGGGGGACTTGGCGCCGGAGAGCCGGCCGTCGCGGACGGCGGCGGCGACCTTGTCCGGGGTCATCCGGCCCTGGCCCTCGACGAAGGCGAAGGTTCCGATGCTCTCGCCGCTGGCGAGCCTCGGCAGCCAGGCCTTCTTCTGCGCTTCGGTCCCCGCCTGCAGCAGGAACTCGGCGGCCAGATAGATGGACGAGGCGACGGGGACAGGCGCCAGGGCCCGGCCCAGCTCCTCGGCGGCCAGGCACAGCTCCAGGTGCGACAGGCCGACGCCGCCATAGGCCTCGGGGATGGCCACGCCCAGGACGCCCATCTCGGCCAGGCCCCGGTAGAGGTCGCGGGCGAAGGGCTCGCCGCCCTCAAGCCCGCTGCGGACCACCGCCGGGGTGCACTTCTCGGACAGGAACCGGCGGATCTGGTCCTGCAGCTGCTTCTGGTCGTCGGAGAAATCGAGGTTCATGCGTCGTCCGTCCCATGCGCTCCCCGCTGGCGGGGGAATTCTCCGCTATTTCGAGAGGCTGACCCTACGCCAGTCAAGGGGCTGGGCCCTCAGTTCGCCGCCGCCGCCAGGATGCGGTCCACGACCGCCGCCAGTTTCTCATCGATGATGTGCAGGTAGGCCTGCCAGTCATCCATGTGGCTGAGATCTTCGGCGCCATCGGACACGCCGCGCAGGCCCGCCAGGGGCACGCCATGGGTCATGCAGGCCCGGGCGACGGCGAAGGTCTCCATGTCCACCATGTCGGCGTCGATGGTGTCGTAGGCCGCCCCTGAGATCACCGCCCCGCCAGTGGACAGGCGCACTGTGGGTATGTCCGGCAGCAGGACCTGCAGCGGCAGTTCGCGCGGCAGGTCGAGATAGGGGGTCAGGCCCGCCGGGATGCCGAGGGGCGAGGCGTCGATGTCGCGATAGCTCACGCTGGCCACCTGGTAGACCCCGGTCTGCTCCAGGCTCCGCGAGCCGGCCGAACCCAGGCAGACGGCCAGGTCTGGGGTCTGCCCGCTCGCCTCCAGCCGGGCCAGGGCGGCGCCCACCGCCAGCCCCGCCTCCACCGGCCCCACGCCCGTCATCAGGGGCGTGAAACGGGCGCGAAGGGCCGGGCCGTACTCCGGCGGTGCGGCCATGATGAAGAGGATGCGGCGATCGCCCGCCCTGACGAGTTCCATGGATGCACTCTGCCCCGGATCGTCCCTGGCGTCAGCCCGGGGGCGTGCGAAAAACGGGAAGTCTTCAGGCCCGGCGGCACCGCTCGGAGCAGTACTTAACCTCGTCCCAGACCTTCTCCCACTTCTTCCGCCAGGCGAAGGGGCGGCCGCAGACGGGGCAGGTCTTGGTCGGCAGGTCCGACTTGCGCCTGGCCTTCACAGGCCCAGTTCCGCCAGGCAGGCGGCGGCGTCGGCGCGCAGTTCCCCCCGCCGGTCCTCGCCCATGCGCTCCAGGGTGCGCACGGATTGCGCCATGCGGGGGTTGGAGGCGAACCGCGCCGCGTGGCGGTCGATGAAGTCCCAGTAGAGCCGGTTGAAGGGACAGGCGCCCGTCCCGCTCCGCACCTTCACGTCGTAGGCGCATCCGCCGCAATAGTCGGACATCCTGTGGATGTAGGACCCGCTGGCGGCATAGGGCTTGGAGCCCAGGAGGCCGCCGTCGGCGTACTGGCTCATGCCCAGTGTGTTGGGCGCCTCCACCCATTCGAAGGCGTCGGCATAGGCGCCCAGGTACCACTCGTGCACCGCGTGGGGGTCCACCCCGGCCAGCAGGGCGAAGTTGCCCGTCACCATCAGCCTCTGGATGTGGTGGGCATAGGCGAGGTCGAGGGTCTGGTCGATGGCGGCCTTCAGGCAGGCCATGCCGGTCTCGCCGGTCCAGTAGAAGTCCGGCAGGGGCCGGCGCGCCTCCAGGGCGTTGCGGAAGACATAGGCCGGGCCCTCCCGCCAGTAGACGCCCCGCACGTATTCCCGCCAGCCGATCACCTGCCGGATGAAGCCCTCGGCGGCGTTGAGGGGAACCCCGCCCCCCCGCCAGGCCGTTTCCACAGCCTTGCAGACCTCAAGCGGCTCCAGAAGGCCGATGTTGAGATACGGCGAGAGAACCGCATGGTGCAGGTAGGGCGAGGCCTGAAGCATGCCGTCCTGGTCGTCCCCGAAGTGAGGCAGGGCGACCTCCAGGAAGTACGCCAGGCTGGCCTGGGCCTGCTCCCGGGTCACGGCGAACCGGAAGTCATCAAGGCTGCCGAAGCCGTCGGGAAAGCGCCTCGCCACCATCTCAAGAACCGCCTGGGTCCCGGCGTCGGGGTCGTGCCGCAGGGGCTCGGGCAGGAAGAGGCCGCCGGCCGGCGGCGCCCGGTTCTCGGCGTCGAAGTTCCAGCGCCCGCCGGCGGGCGCCTCGCCGTCCATCAACAGGCCGGTGCGCCGGCGCATCTCACGGTAGAAGAACTCCATCCGCAGGGCCTTGCGGCCCTCCGCCCAGGTCTCGAAGTCGGCATGGGAGGCGATGAACCGGTCATCCTCGATCACGGTCACCGGAACGCCAAGGGCAGCGGCCCAGCCGTCAGCCTCCAGCTTTAGGCGCCATTCCCCCGGCGCCGTCAGAAAGACCGCCGAGGCGCCATGCCGGCGGACCGCCCGCTCCAGCTCGCCGCCAAGGGTCCCGGTATTGCCCTCATCGTCCAGCGCCACATAGTCGACCCGCCAGCCCGCCGCCCTGAGGCGTGCTGCGAAATGGCGCATGGCCGCCAGGACCAGGACGATCTTTTTGCGGTGGTGCCGGACATAGGTCGCCTCGCCCATGACCTCGGCCATCAGCACGACGGTCTGCGAGGGATCGCGTCTCCGAAGGCAGGAGAGGGAGTCGCTGAGCTGGTCCCCGAGGATCAGGACAAGGTCGGTCATACGCCGACTATGCCATGAACCGGCGCCCCTACCAGGGCACGGTCCGGCCCTCGGCGTCGAAGAAGCCTCCGTTGGCGCCGGCGGGCAGGGCGTCCAGCACGGCCAGGAGCTTGCCCGCCGCCGTCTCCGGGCTCTGGGCTTTGGGGTCGTCGCCGACGAAGGGCGCGGAGAGGGCGGTGGCCACTGTGCCGGGATGCAGGGCCACGCAGAGGGCCTCGGGGTTGCGCCGGGCCAGCTCGATCGCGGCGCTGCGGACCAGCTGGTTGAGGGCCGCCTTGGAGGCGCGGTAGGCGTACCAACCCCCCAGACGGTTATCCCCGATGCTGCCCACCCGCGCCGAGAGGGCGGCGAAGACGCAGCGGCCCCTCCTCGGCAGGCGTGGCAGGACGTGCTTCATCACCAGGGCGGGCCCGGTGGCGTTGATCGCGAAGGCCTCGGCCAGGGCGGCCGGGTCAATCCGCGAGAGGCTCTTCTCCGGGGCCATTCCGGGGCCGTGCAGGACGCCGGCGGCGTGGATCACCAGCCTCAGGTCGCCGGCCGACGCGGCGGATGCGACGGCCGCGGCGACGGAGGCCTCGTCGTGGAGGTCGAGGGGCGGCTCGCTGTTCCGCCCCAGGCCGATCACCCGGTCGTAGCGCCGGGAGGCCTCAAGGGCTTGGACCAGGGCGGCGCCGATCCCCCCGCCGGCGCCGATCACCACCCCGACGACCGGATCGGCCTGGGGAGGGGCTGTTGGCGAGACGTCTCGGGCTTCTGCTCTCTTCAAGGTCCGGACTCCGGCTGTGACTTTAGGGATGTGGACGCTCGGGCTTTGCGCGGCAATGCCTCGCAGCCATCCCACTGGAGACGGTGCCAAGGGCGCAGCGCCCCGAACTTCATCGACGTCGCACCAAATCCACTGACTACTGAATGTGCGAATGAATTCATGTATTACTCCGAAAACTTGAGAGTCGATACCACTCGAATAATTACTTATAAAAATACAACAAGCAATAAACTTCGATAAATATAAAGTTTTGTGTCAGCGACAAAAGACTTAATCGCGAAATTGTTTATTCAATTCATTTGAAATAAAATCGAAAACTCGTCGAACTCGACGACTCGTTCTTAATTCGGCATGAGTAGTCAGCCATATTGGAAGTTCAAGCATATCTATACCTGGAAAAAGTCTAACAACACCTTGCTCTTTTTCTCCCACATCAGTTTGAATGAAACCTATACCAAATCCCGCAAGAACCATTTTCCATTGGACTAAGCGACTGTCACAGCGGAAACTAAATTGCTCGCGATTAATATTGATTCCCGCGGATCTGTATCCTTCTAATGTTTTATTTGATTTGTCTTCACTTATCAGTTTATGATTCAAGATATCGTCTAGAAATACGGGAGCACCATTTCGGGATATGTATTCGTGAGAAGCATACATCCCAATTTTGACATTACCAACCTTTCTACAGATCAGCTCGGTCTGTGAGGGTTGGAACATACGCAATGCGATATCAGCCTCTCTAAGCAGAATATTTGAAGTGTTGTCTGACGAAACAAGTTCAATATCGATTTCAGGTTCAGCAATCTTCAAGGAAGTTATAATTGAAGGTAAAACAAAGGCAGACATTATTTCACTCGCTGAAATTCTAATCGTTCCGGCAATAGATTCTGAATGGCCAGCGGCAGATAAAGCTATCTTTCTTGATACTTCATCCATCCGCTTTGCATCTTCATAGAGGGCGACGCCTGTCGGAGTGAGAACTAGCCCTGCTCCGGTGCGGTCAAAGAGCTGCACGGCCAGGGCGGACTCCAAGATCGCCATGTGCCTGCTCATGGTGGGTTGGCTGCTGCCGGTCTTGCGCGCAGCACCCGCCAAAGAGCCTGCTTCCACCACGGCGACAAAGGCTTGAAGCAGGGACCAGTCCAGAGCGGGCATCATTCGACCTATTCATTTTTGAATTTCTAAATCTCGATTCTTTCAGATCGCCTTAAAAGTTGAATATCTGAATAGTGGTCTCATCACAAGCAGCGGTCTCGGTATCAGCACTGGAGCCTCTGCAAGACAGGAGTGTCTGGGCCATGGTCGCTTTTCCTCCCATTGCAAAACGCAGCCACCTGGTAGCTTGGGTATTCGGATCCCTTGCCTTGGCGGCTTCAAACTCTGTATGGGCGCAGAGTTCTTCGGTGGCAGAGTCGAGCCAGTCGCCGGCTATCTCAGTGGGTCGGGAGTGGAGTGGCCGCGTAGGGGTCGGTGTTCTCAGTATTCCTGAATACGAGGGCGCTTCGCAAATGGCTCCAGTTCCCCTGATCGCCGGGGAAGCGCGCTGGGGCGACCGACGCTATATAGCCGTCGAGGGCCCTTCAGGCCGAATGAACTTGCTTGATCAAAGCGGTCTGGAGTTCGGGCCCGCCTTCAACATCACTTTTGGTCGGGACAAGAATATCGATTCCAAGAAGGTCCGTCTCCTCGGGGAGATTGACGACGCGGTGGAGTTAGGCGCCTTTGTTGCCTATGAGATCGGCAGTACGATGCGGGAGGGTGATACGATCCGTCTCGCTGGGGAAGTACTGGCGGACGCAACTGACGTACATGGCGGCGTTCTGGCTGACGTTTCGGCCACATACACCGCCTCTATCGGAGAGCGCTGGCGCGTCTCTTCCTCGGCGTCGCTTAGCTTTGTTAGCGACGAGTATGCAGATACCTATTTCTCCGTCACACCGAAAGGCGCGGCTTTATCGGGGCTGAAAGCAACGAAAGTCGAGTCGGGAGCCAAAGACTTTTCGCTCTCGGCGAACGTCAGCTATGGGCTCAACGATAGATGGGCACTGTTTGGTCTGGTTGGATACAGTCGCCTACTGGGTGACTTCGCCGACAGTCCCATCGTAGCCGTCGAAGGGGATGAGAATCAGTTCTCAGCGGGAATTGGTGTTGGCTGGCGGTTCTGAAGTCTGCGCTCCCCGCCCCCCGGAAAGGCGGGGCCTCCAGTTTTTCCCCTCGCCGCAACCGGAGCTCCCCCCTCCGGAGCGGAAGGCAAGAGGAGGGCGCAGCGCCGGTACCCTGCGCGCGCCCGGGAGGCCCGCACCCCCCGGCCGCTCCGGTGGCCGGGGGGCGTTCGCCGTGGCGACACGGGGGCCTGTTACGCGCTGGGATGTGGACGCCGCGCCTCGTCGCCGCAATACTCCCTTCATGTTGTCCCGGCGATCCCGTTACGCCCTGCGCGCCCTCATCCACCTCGCCCAGAGGGAGGCGGCCGGGCCCGCCTCCATCGCCGAGATCGCCCGGCTCGCCTCGGCGCCCCGCAAGTTCCTTGAGGCCATCCTCCTGGACCTGAAGCACCATAATCTCCTGATCTCCAGCCGGGGCCGGTCCGGGGGCTATCAGTTGGCGGCGCCGCCGGAGGCGATCAGCTTCGCCGACGTCATTCGGGCCCTGGACGGACCCCTCGCCCTGGCGCCCTGCGCCTCGAAGACGGCCTACCGCCCCTGCGAGGCCTGTCCGGACGTGGCGACCTGCCCGGTCCATCCCGCCCTGGTCGCCGCCCGCGAGGCCGTGGCGGCCGTGCTTGAGGGCTGGACCCTGGCCCGGGCGGCCCGCGAGGCGCCGCCCTTCCAGATTTCCTGATCGGGCCCGGACTTTTAATCTATCGCCCCTCTAGGAATTATCGGGCATTGGCCTTCCTTCCCGAAGGAGTGCGCCCGTGGAAGAGTTCCTGCTGTTCGCCCTGGTCGGCTTCCTGGCCCAGGCCGTCGACGGCGCCCTGGGCATGGCCTACGGCGTCGTGTCCTCCACGGTCCTGTTGAGCGTCGGCGTGCCCCCGGCGACGGCCTCGGCCACCGTCCATGCGGCGGAGGTCTTCACCACCGCCGCCTCGGCCGGATCCCACGCCTGGCACCGGAATGTGAACTGGAAGCTGTTCGCCCCCCTCGCGATCGGCGGGTGTATCGGCGGGGCCCTCGGCGCCTTCGTCCTGACCTCCATCGACGGCTCGATCCTGAAGCCCTGGATCACCGGCTACCTGGCCTTGATGGGCGGGGTGATCCTCTGGCGCGCCATCCGCGGCCCGGCGCCGCGCCTCTTTCCGGTGAAGTACAGCGGGCCCCTGGGTTTCTTCGGCGGCCTGTTCGACGCCATCGGCGGGGGCGGCTGGGGTCCGACCGTGGCCACCGCCATGGTCGGCGCCGGCGGCGATCCCCGAACCAGCATCGGCACCACCAACACCGCCGAGTTCCTGGTCACCTCGACCATCTCGGCGACCTTCCTGGCGACCCTGCTGACCGGTCACTGGGCCGATGCAGGGGACCTGACCAGCCACGCCACGGCGGTGGCGGGCCTGGTCGCCGGAGGCCTGGTCTCAGCCCCCCTGGCCGGCGTCATGGTCAAGCTGGCGCCGCAGCGGATCCTGACCGGCGCCGTCGGCGTGCTTGTCGCCAGCCTCGCCGCCTACCAGGCCGCCCGGCTCGCCGGCTGGGTCTAGAGGACCAGCTTGTCGAAGTCGCTGGCGTCGTGGCGTTCCAGCAGCTGGCTCTCGGGCTTGCCGAAGGGCCGGTTGACGGCGCGGCCGCGCTTCACCGCCGGCCGGGCGCCGATGGCGTCCGCCCAGCGATTGACGTTCACGTACTCATGCACCTGCAGGAACTCGCCGCCGCCATAGAGCTCGCCCTTGGCCATCGCGCCGTACCAGGGCCAGATGGCCATGTCGGCGATGGTGAAGTCCGGCCCGGCGATGAACTCGCTCTCGCCCAGGCGGCGGTCCAGCACGTCCAGCTGGCGCTTCACCTCCATGGCGAAGCGGTCGATGGCGTACTCGATCTTGAACGGAGCGTAGGCGTAGAAGTGGCCGAAGCCGCCGCCCAGGTAGGGGGCGCTGCCCATCTGCCAGAACAGCCAGGACATGCACTCGGCGCGGGCGGCCGGTTCCGTCGGCAGGAAGGCGCCGAACTTCTCGGCCAGGTGCACCAGGATGGCGCCGGATTCGAACACCCGGATCGGCTTCGGCCCGCTGCGGTCCAGGAGGGCCGGGATCTTGGAGTTTGGATTGATGTCAACAAAGCCGCTGGAGAACTGGTCGCCCTCGTTGATGCGGATCAGCCAGGCGTCGTACTCGGCGCCGGAATGGCCCAGGGCCAGCAGCTCCTCCAGCATCACTGTCACCTTCACCCCGTTGGGCGTGCCCAGGGAGTAGAGCTGCATCGGGTGGCGGCCCACCGGCAGGTCCTTGTCATGGGTCGGGCCGGCGATGGGCCGGTTGATGTTGGCGAACCGGCCGCCGTTCTCGCGGTTCCAGGTCCAGATCTTCGGCGGGACGTATTCGGCGTCGGACATTGGTGGAGACTCCCCTGTCGGGCGCAGCCGCCTCCCGCGGGCGCCCCTCTGCGCCAGAGTAGCCATCCGTCCGGGTTTCCCAACGGGATTTTGCGCATCGGCCCTGGGCGCCTATCTCCTGGGTCCAGTCCCCGGAGGAAACCCCATGTCCAGTCCCGCTCGCCCCAGTCGCCGCGCCCTGCTCGCCGCTGCGCCCCTGGCCGCCGCTGCAGCGCCCGCTCTTGCGAACGAGGTCCTGCCCGCCGGGGCGCTGAAGGGCCGGTCGGTCCTGATCACCGGCGCCAGCTCGGGTTTCGGCCGCCTCATGGCCCTGCACCTTGCGGGCCTCGGCGCCCACGTGATCGCCTCCATGCGCAACCTGCAGGGCGGTCGGCGCCCTGAAGCCGTTTCCCTGAAGTCAGAGGCTGGCGGCCTCCCGGGTCGGCTCGACCTGGTCGAGATCGACGTCACCCGCCCGGAGCAGGTCGCGGCCGGAGTCGCCGAGGCCGAGCGTCTTGCCGGCGGCGGCCTGGATGTCCTGGTCTCCAACGCCGGCATCGGACTTTCCGGTCCCCTGGAGCTGCATGACGAGGCGGCGATGGAGGTGGAGTTCCAGACCAACCTGCTGGGCGGCCTGCGCATGGCCAGGGCCGTCCTGCCGGGCATGCGGGCCCGGAAGGCCGGACTCATCCTCCCGGTCTCTTCCCAGCTGGGCCGGATCGTCATGCCCAATATGGGCGGCTACTGCTCGGGCAAGTGGGGGCTGGAGGCCGCCTTCGAGGCCATGGCCTACGAGCTCGCGCCCCTTGGCGTCGAGGTCACCATTGTCCAGCCGGGCGGCTACCCGACCCGGATCTGGGAGACCGGCGCCAAGGCGGTCGAAGCCATGATCGCCCGGAACGAGCCGGAGCGGGTCCAGGCCTACGCCCAGCACATCGCCATCACCCGGGCCTCCATGACCGCCCCGCGCCGGTCGGATCCGATGGACGTGGCCCACGCCATCGCCGCCCTGATCGCCCTGCCGGCGGGGGATCGCCCCCTGCGCCGGCCGGTCCACCCGGACACCACCGTCACCACGGCCGTGAACAAGGCGCTCTCGGATGTCCAGGACCGTGTCCTGTCCCGTGGCCCCTACGCTGCCTGGCGCGCCGCCGTTTCGGGCTAGGCTCCAGCCCGACGAGGTCGGCTCACCGGGTTTCCCAAGAAGCATGGGCGCTCGCTCCCTCAATTCCTCCCCACCAGGGGGAGGTGGACCGCGCAGCGGGCCGGAGGGGGTCAGCTGAGAGAGGGATTGACCCCCTCACCCGGCTTCGCCGGGAGCTCCCCCAAGGGGACCTCTGCGCTACGCGCCGTCCTGTGCCTTGAGGTGCATTGAGGCGAGGTTTTCTGGCCCTGCCGGGGTGTTTTGAGGGGTTTCGGCGGGATCGGGACGGAGTCCGGGCGCAGC
>CANGRP010000018.1 GCA_947456005.1 Caulobacteraceae bacterium | reverse complement strand
GCCACGGCCTCCCGCCGCCGGGCGGCGCTTCGGCAGTTCTACCGCTTCGTCCTGGGGGAGGGCTGGCGAGCCGATGATCCCTCCCGGCGGGTGGAGGCGCCCCGGCGGGGCCGGCCCCTGCCCCGGGTGCTGAGCCGCCAGGAAGCTGCCGCCCTCATCGCCGCCGCGACCGCCCGGGACGAGGTGCGGGGTCTGCGCCTCGCCTGCATGATCGAGCTGGCCTATGCCGGGGGGCTGCGCGTCTCCGAGCTGACCGGCCTGACCCTCGCCCAGGTGGCCCGCGGCCCGGACTTCCTCATGATCCGGGGCAAGGGCGGCAAGGAGCGGCTCGCTCCGCTCAATGACGCCGCAAGGGCCGCCGTGCGGGCCTGGCTGGAGGTGAGGTCCTCGACCCTGCCCAAGGGCGACGCCGCCAATCCCTGGCTCTTTCCCTCGGGCGGGAAGGGCGGGCGGCTGACGCCAAGGCGCTTCGCCCAGCTCCTGTCCGAGGCGGCCGTCGAGGCCGGGATCGACCCGGCGCGGGTCTCCCCCCACGTCCTGCGGCACGCCTTCGCCACTCACCTGCTGGAGGGCGGGGCGGACCTGCGGGTGGTGCAGACCCTGCTGGGCCACGCCGACATCGCCACCACCCAGATCTACACCCACGTGGCCGGCGAGCGGCTGGCCGAAGTGGTCGCCACCGCCCATCCCCTGTCGGCGTCGCGGAAGCCCCGGCGCGAATCCGGCTTTTCCTGAACCGGCCCACCCACTAGGTTCCCCCCAGCGAAACAGGACGGGATTCCCGCCTCATGGCCGTTCACTATCTCGAGTTCGAGCGCCCCATCGCCGACCTCGAGGCCAAGATCGACGAGCTGTCGCGCCTGGCCGAGACCGCTGGCACCGACGACCTGACCCGTGAGATCGACGCCCTGCGCGACCGGGCCCGGCAGATGCGCAAGGACGCCTACGCCAACCTCGACGCCTGGCAGAAGACCCAGGTCGCCCGACATCCGGAACGTCCGCACTTCGTCGACTATTGCGCCGGCCTGATCGATGAGTTCGTCGAGCTCAAGGGTGACCGCAAGTTCGCCGACGACCAGGCCATCATGGGCGGCATCGGCCGTTTCCGCGGCCGGCCTGTCCTGGTCATGGGGCATGAGAAGGGCCGCGACACCGTCACCCGTGTGAAGCACAACTTCGGCTACGCCCGCCCCGAGGGCTACCGCAAGGCGGTCCGCCTGATGGAGCTGGCCGAGCGCTTCAACCTGCCCGTCGTCAGTTTCGTCGACACCACGGCCGCCTATCCGGGGTTGGGTTCGGAGGAGCGCAGCGTCGCCGAGGCCATCGCGCGGTCCACCGAGAAGTGTCTGATGCTTAAGGTGCCGATGGTCGCCATCGTCACCGGCGAGGGCGGCTCGGGCGGGGCCCTGGGCATTGCCTGTGGCAACCGGGTGCTGATCCTCGAGCACGCCACCTATTCGGTGATTCCCCCCGAGGGAGCGAACTCCATCCTCTGGCGGGGCACGCGCACCGCCGAGGAGGCCGCCAAGGCCATGAAGATCACCGCCGCCGACCTCCTGAAGATGAAGATCGTCGACCGGATCATCCCCGAGCCGCCCGGCGGCGCCCATGCCGATCCCACCGCCGCCTTGCGGATCGTGGGCGACGCCCTGGAGAAGGAACTCGACTCCCTCGAGGGCAAGAGCGTGGAGAAGTTGCTGAAGCAGAGGTCCGAACGCTTCTACGCCATCGGCCGGAGCGGCCTGAAGTAGATCCAATTGCCCCTTGCCTGACCCTGGGTCCGGCGCTTCAGTGTTCTGGCAAGGGGCGAAGGCCCGAACGCCAAGGGGAGGACATCATGGCGATCAAGACGCGTTTCACCGAGCTTGTCGGTGTGGAGCACCCCGTGGTGCAGGGCGGCATGCAGTGGGTCGGCCGCGCGGAGCTGGTCGCCGCCGTGGCCAATGCCGGCGGCCTGGGCTTCATCACTGCCCTGACCCAGCCGACGCCGGACGCCCTGCGGGCTGAGATCGACCGCTGCCGAAAGCTGACGGACAAGCCCTTCGGCGTGAACCTCACCATCCTGCCGGCCATCAACCCGCCGCCCTACGCCGAGTACCGCAAGGCCATCATCGAGAGCGGCGTGAAGGTCGTCGAGACCGCGGGCAACAAGCCCCAGGAGCATGTTGACGACTTCAAGGCCAACGGCGTCATTGTCGTCCACAAGTGCACCAGCGTCCGCCACGCCCTGTCCGCAGAGCGGATGGGCGTCGACGCCATCTCCATCGACGGCTTCGAGTGCGCCGGCCACCCGGGCGAGGATGACGTCCCCGGCCTGATCCTCATTCCCGCCGCCGCCGACAAGGTGAAGGTGCCGATGATCGCCTCCGGCGGCTTCGGCGACGCTCGCGGCCTGGTCGCGGCCCTGGCCCTGGGCGCCGAGGGCATCAACATGGGCACCCGCTTCATGTGCACCAAGGAAAGCCCGATCCACGAGAACGTGAAGCGCCAGATCGTCGAGAACGACGAGCGCGCCACCGACCTCATCTTCCGGACCATGCACAACACCTCGCGGGTCGCGCGCAACGACATAAGCCGCCAGGTGGTGGAGCTCGAGCGCTCGGGCGCCAAGTTCGAGGATGTCCGTGAACTGGTCGCCGGCACCCGCGGCCGGGTGGTCTACGAGACGGGCGATCCCGACCACGGCATCTGGTCTGCGGGCCAGGTCCAGGGCCTGATCCACGACATCCCCACCTGCGCCGAGCTGATCTCGCGCATCGTCACCGAGGCCGAGGCCATCATCAAGGGCCGTCTCGCCCGCTTCGTGGTCTGACCCCCCGTTCCGCCCCAAGGTCCCAAGAAAAAGCCCCGGCCGCTGGGCGGCCGGGGCGAGGGTGTCCGGGTCTTGATGGCGTCAGAAGCGCGCCGTCACCCCCAGCTTATAGTAGCGACCCAGCACGTCATAGACGCCAAGGAGGGTGGCCCCGAAGGGCGGCGGCTGGTCGGTCAGGTTCTCGATGGCCAGGCGCGCGCGCATGTTCTTCAGGCCCATGGGCGAGCCGATCATCTCGGCGAAGTCATAGGAGAAGACCAGATCGTGGCGCATGTAGGCGTCCACCGTCAGGGGCGTCCGGGTCTCGATCGTGAAGTCGTTGTTGAACTTCGACTCCCCGATGTAGTTGAAGGTCCAGATCGCCGAGAACGGCCCGCGGGTGTAGGCCGACTCCAGCTTCCACTGCCACTCGGCGTTGCCGATCTCGCCCACGTCCCGGTTCAGGTCGGTGCCGAAGCCGTTGACCGAGGTCTCCTGCTGGCGGACCGAATAGAGGTCGAGGTTGAAGTCCAGCCTCCCGGGATCGCCGCCGCCGAAGCGGTCAAAGCCTCGGATCGTGGCGAGTTCGAGGTTCCAGTCGAGACCGACGGTGAAGCCCTGGAAGTTGGTGAAACCGGCGTTCACGAAGCCAGACTGCGGACCATCGATCCCCGCGGCCTGGTCACGCCCCAGGATTTGGCCCGCCTGTGCGCCCGACGCCGCATTGCCGCGCTGGAAGCGGTTGCAGACCGTCGATGGAAAAGCATTGGAGTCGTAGCAGGTGCTGAGGATCGAGGTGAGGCCGAAGTTCACGATCGCCTTGGTCAGCTTGACGTTGACGAAGTCGAAGGTCAGGGCGAGCTTCGGAATGAAGCTGGGCTGGTAGACGAAGCCCAGGGTCCACTGCTCGGCGATCTCGTTCTCCAGGTCTGGATTGCCCGAGGTGGCGCCCTCGACGGTGAAATTCTGGATATTCGAGATGAGGGAGAAGTTGGCCGGCAGGCCGAGGGCCGTAAAGGCGGCGGCGCAGTTCGCCTTCCGGGCCGTCGGGTTCGGTCCGGAATTGATGTTGCGCGAGTCGCAGGGGTCCGTCGCCGTCGTAAAGGAGGGTGATCGCGGCAGGAAGACTTCCGTGATCGCAGGCGCCCGGAAGGACTTGCTCTGGGTGCCCCGGATCGTCAGGTCGTTGACCGGCTTCCAGCGCACGCCATAGCTCCAGGCCTCGTCCTCACCCGCCTGGGAATTGTCGATGTAGCGGTAGGCGCCTTCGACCTCCAGGCCCTGCATTCCCAGGAAGGTAAAGTCCCCGCCGAAGAGCGGCGCGGAAAGCTCCCCATAGAATTCGGTGGTCTCGAACTCCCCCTTCAGCGCCGCGATTGCAGCGGTGCGGCCCACGCCCGTCCGCATGGGCTCGTTGGGCCGGAAGTCAGACTCTTCCTGCCGGAGTTCGTAGCCCAGGTTGAACCCCAGGGGGCCTGCAGGCAGGTCGATCAGGCTTCCGCCGAGGTTGGCCTGATAGACCGTCTGGTCGATCTGGTACTCGGCCAGGAACTGGACGCCCACGTAATCGAGCGCCGCCTTGGACGGTGCGCCTTCCCCGAACAGGTTCAGCGGGGCGCAGCCGTTTGCCCGGGCGGTCAGGTCACGACAGACGATGGCGCCGGTGGAGTCCCTGACCGCGTCGATCGCCAGCAGGAACCTCGACTGAACGATGTTCGGGACGCTGAACGAACCCTGAGCCCGGCCGCGGTTGAACGAGACATCCCAGTTCATGTCCCGTCCGAAGAGATCGAATTCACCTTCGGCGACAAGGACGCCGCGATAAAGGTCGCCTTCGGCCTCGGTCTTGTTGTTGCCGATGTCGGAAGACGCCCGGTTCAGGAAGAAGATCCGGTCACCCGCTGAGGCCGCATCCGCCGGCAGGGCGACGGGTTGGGACAGGATGGCCGCCCTCGCCTGGGCCGACAGGAAGGGGTTGGAGGTCGACATCCGCAGAGCTGGGCTGAGGCCGCCAAACAGAGAAGCATTATAGATGGGTTGGTTAAAGGGTTCGACGGCTTCGACCCGTGAGAGGAAGGCTTCGGCCTTGAGGCGAACCTTGGGCGTCACTTCGAATGTGGCAAAGCCGCTGGCGACATGCCGGTCTACGGGCGAGCGCAGTGAGGACAGCTTCGCCAGGTTCAGGCCATCGCCGCCGGAGGCGACCGAAGCCTGGTAGAAAATGCCGGTCTGATAGGGAACGAGGTTGCCGGCGCGGTCGAACTGGGCGGCGATCCGGCCTCCGGGGCTGTTCGGGTCTGCAATCGTCAGAATGCCGGACAGGGCGGTACCGCGAGTCCGGGCGGGCAGGCCGCCGGCGGTGATTTCCGGAATCCGCCTGTTCTGGATCAGGATGGAGCCCGCGATCAGGTCAGCCGGTCCGGTGTTCAGCGGGTTGTTGGCGAAGGCGATCTGCCGGTTCGTCACGGACCTGTCGGTGAAGGCCAGCGCTTCGGTCTTGTTGTACTCGTAGCTGCCCATGAGGTTGAGGCGGTCGTCGAGGAAGCTCATCCCGCCAATCACCCGGACGCGGTATTCCTCAGCGTCGCCGTAATCAGACATCCCGAACTGGCCGTTGACCTCAAGGCCCTCATAGCGGGTCCGGGTGATGATGTTGACGACGCCGCCGATGGCGTCCGAACCATAAACCGCGCCGCCGGTTCCAAAGACGCGCTCCGTCCGGGCCACCAGGCCCGTGGGAATACCGTTCAGGTCCACCTGGCCGCCAGCGGCTGCGCCGGTGAACTGGGAGGCGGCGTTGGAGCCCACGAACCGGCGGCCGTTCACCAGGGTAAGGGTCCGGTTGGTGCCGAGATTCAGGAGGTTCACATAGTTCCGGCCGGTGCCGAAGCTGCCCTGGTCGCCGATCGGGTTGATCGGGATGCCGGAAGACGGAGAGTCATTGATGGCCTCGGCGAGGTTGGTGTAACCCTTGGCCTCGATCCGCTCGGAGGAGATCACCAGCAGCGGCTGGGTAGCCTCCAGGTTCGGCCGCTGGATCCGCGAGCCCGTGACCACGATTTCCCCGACCTCGGTCGGAGCCGTCTGGGCCGACGCCGAGGACGCAAAAGCGACCCCGCAGAACGCGACCGACGCCATCAGGCCCGCCCGAAGCGCGCCAATACCGGAATGATTCATAGCTAGGCCCCCAGCCTGTCTCAGTTGTGATGAATCGGGAGGTTCCCTCGAGCGCCCTTAATCCGACGCATGCCTCGGAACCCACCATGTCTCCCTGCCGCCGAAGTAAGGCGCCCGTCACCGGCGATCAAATGCAAGGGCGTCCCACACGGCACTGCGGCCTGAAGTGTGTCTCTTCAGTGACAGTCAGCCAGGGGACTTCCCGGGCGCCGACGCCTCGGGCAGGGGCTCAGGCGATCCGCCGAAGGGCGTCCGCGATCTCGTCCACCGCCTCGGCCGTGGTCGCCCAGGAGCACATGAAGCGCACGGACCCGTCGAGGAACCGGTAGACGAACCAGCCCTCGGCCCTGAGCGCCTCCAGCCGGGCCTCGTCCATGTGAACGAAGACCCCGTTGGCCTCCACCGGGTGCGCGAGGGGGATGGGGCAGGCGGCGGCGAGGCGCGCCGCCATGGCGTTGGCGTGGGCCGCATGGCGCGTCCAGGCGCCGTTGGCCAGCATCCCCAGGAAGGGCGCCGCCAGGAACCGGCCCTTTGACGCCAGCTGCCCCGACTGCTTGAGACGCGCATCGAAGCGGCGGGCCAGGGCGCGGTCGAAGATCACTATGGCCTCGCAGGGCGGCATGCCGGACTTGGCGCCCCCCAGAACCAGCAGGTCCACGCCCATGGGACCGATCCGGCGGAGGTCGAACCCCGCCGCCGCCGCGTTGGCCAGGCGGGCCCCGTCCAGGTGCACGCCGAGCCCTGCGGACTTCGCCCGGGAGCAGAGCGCCGCGAGGTCGTCCACCTGATAGACGGCCCCGTACTCGGTGGCCTGGGTCAGGGACAGGGCGGCGGGGGGCTGGCGGTGCGAGACCTCGGGCTCCGCCAGTGCGGTCTCCAGCGCCGCGAGGTCGATCCGGCCCGAGGCGCCTTCCAGCCCGGTCAGGCCGACGCCATGCCCGAAAAGGCCCGGGGCGCCGGTCTCGTCGGTCAGGATGTGGGCGTGGCGATGGGCCAGGACGGACTCAAAGGGTCTCGCCAGGGCCGCCAGGCTGATGGCGTTGGCCGCCGTGCCCGAGGCGACGAAGCGGACCTCGGCGTCCGCGTCCAGCAGGGCGCGGACGGCGTCGGCGGCGGCGGCGGTGACCGGGTCCGACCCGTAGCCGGGGGTGAATCCCGCCCCGTTGGCCTGGACCAGGGCCTCCATCGCCTCCGGCGCAGCCGGGGCCGTATTGTCCGAGGCGAAATCGTAGCGCGCCACGGTACGGCTCAGCCCGCCTCTCGCGCCCAGGCCCTGACGTCCTCCACATAGAGGTCGGGCTCCTCCATGGCGGCGAAGTGGCCGCCCCGGGGCATCTCGCTCCAGCGGACGATGTTGTAGGCCCGCTCGGCCCAGGTGCGCGGCGGGGCGGAATAGAGGGGCTCGCCCGGGAAGTTGGCGAAGGCCGTCGGGGTCTCGCAGCGCTCGCCCGGCTTGAAGGCGACCCCGCCTTCCTCGAGGAGACCGCGATAGTACCAGGCCCCGGTCGTGAAGCTGCCGGTCATCACATAGATCATGATGTTGGTCAGCAGCTGGTCGCGGGAATAGGCCTGGTCCAGGGTCTTGGCCGACAGGTCTGACCAGTCGTGGAACCGTTCGGCGATCCAGGCGGCCTGGCCTACCGGATTGCCCGCCGCCATCCAGGCGATGGACTGGGGCTTGGAGGCCTGCAGGCGGAAGTAGGCGCCCATCAGCTCCATCATCTGGCCCTGCCGGGTGATCCAGGCGATCTCGGCCTCGGAGGTTGGCCCGCCGTGGGGCCGGAAGCCGATCATGTTCAGGTGGATGGCCCGGACGCTGTCGCCGTGATTGTGGCCCAGCCAGGAGGTCACCAGCCCGCCCCAGTCGCCGCCCTGGGCGAGGTAGGACCGGTATCCCAGCACCTCGGTCATCAGCTGGTTGAACAGGGCCGCCGTGGCCTTCTGGCCGATGGGGCGCTTGGGCTTGGACGAGAAACCGAAGCCGGGCAGGGAGGGGATGACCAGGTCGAAGGCGTCCGCCGGGTCGCCGCCGAAGCGGCTGGGGAAGGCCAGCTTCTCGATAGCGCCCCAGAACTCGAAGTGCGAGCCGGGCCAGCCGTGGGTGATGAGCAGGGGCCGCTTGCCGCCAGCCTCGCCCACCACGTGCAGGTAATGCAGGTCAAAGTCCCCGACCCTGGCCGTGAACTGGGGAAACCGGTTCAGGTTGGCGACCGCGGCCTTCCAGTCGAAGCCGTCGGTCCAGTGGGCGCACAGGGATTTCAGCCAGTCGCCGTCACAGCCATAGGCCCAGCCGTCCTCCACCTCGGGCGCGACCGGCCAGGGATAGGCCCGGACCTGGGCGAGAACCGCCTCGACCTCGGCCTCGGTCCAGCGAACTTCAAAGGGCGTGGGCATGGCGTCTCTCCGGCGTCTTGAAGGGCGGCATCTCCACCGCCTGCCGGGGGCGAGGTCAAGGGGCGGCGTCGGCGATCGTCCCCAGGCAGGCCAGCCGGTGCAGGCGCCGGCCCTCTTCCGGGGTCATCTGTCCCAGCAGGATCAGGCCTGCGAAGCCATAGATCATGGCCCAGAAGATGTTCCCGTAGTCCGAGACGTCGCCGGCGATGACCCCGGCGTCGATCAGGCCCTGGACATGACGGAACTGGCAGTCCTTGGCCCGCTCGCCCGCCGCCAGCAGGCCCTTGGAGGGCGGGGCCTTCATGTCCGCCATGTTGAACATCAGGGCGTAGGACCGCGAATGGTTCACAGCAAAGTCCAGATAGGCCTCGCCGACCGCGATGGTGCGTTCCACCGGATCGCTCTGGGTATCAAAGGCCGCCTCCAGGGCGTCCGCGAATCGGTTGTAGGCGCTGGTCCGCACCGCATCGATGATCTCGTCCTTGTCCCGGAAATACCGGTAGGGCGTCATCGGGCTGACCCCCAGCGCGACCGCCAGCTGGCGCATGGTCACGGCCTCGATTCCCTGTTCGGCGAACAGATGCTCCGCCGCCTGGCAGAGGCGCGTTCGGAAGCTGGCGATCTCGGCGTCAGACAGGACTCGGGGCATTTCGTGTTCCGTGTCAGGGCTGCCGGAAGCGACGCCCTTGCGCCCGCCCCCCGGAAGGTCCAACACTTTACATCGTAATCTGGCCGAGGCGCGACCCCGATGAGCGAAAAGATCCGCAGCAACCCCTACCTGACCGGCAACTTCGCCCCGTTGCATTCCGAGGACGACTTCGCCCTCGAGGTGGTCGGCGACCTGCCGGCCGGCCTGGAGGGCGCGCTCTATCGCACCGGTCCCAACCCGCAGTTCCAGCCCCTGGATCCGAACTACCACTGGTTCACCGGCGACGGCATGGTGCACGCCTTCCGGATCGGCGGCGGCAAGGTCGCCTACCGCAACCGCTATGTCCGCACCCCGAAGTGGGAGCTGGAGCACCAGCATGGCCGCGCCCTGTTCGGCGGCTTCAACCCCATGCTCAGCGATCCCCTGGCGGCCGGCCAGGACAGCGGCGTGGCCAACACCAACATCCTCTTCCACGCCGGGCGACTGCTGGCCCTGGAAGAGGGTCACATGCCCTTCGAGATCGACCGCGACACCCTGGAGCCCCGCGGCTACGCCAGCGAGTATGTCGGGCGGGTGACCGCACACCCCAAGCTGGATCCGAAGACCGGCGAGATGATCTGGTTCGGCTATGGCGTTGGACCCCAACCCTTCTCCACCACCATGAGCTATGGGGTCACGGACGCCGCCGGCAAGGTCGTTCGCCGCACCGACTTCGAGGCGCCTTACTCGGCCATGGTCCATGACTTCCTGGTCACCGAGAACTATGTGCTGTTCCCCGTCATGCCGCTGACCGGCAGCCTGCAGCGGGCCATGAAAGGCCTTCCCGGCTACGCCTGGGAGCCCGACAAGCCCTCCTATGTCGGCCTGATGAAGCGGGGAGAGGATCCCTCGCGCATCCGCTGGTTCACCACCCAGCCGGGCTATGTCTTCCACCCGATGAACGCCTACGAGGCGGACGGAAAGATCGTGGCCGAGGTTTGCCTCTATGACGCCGCGCCCCTCTTCCCCCTCGCGGATGGCCGGCCCGGCTCGCGCAGCGGCGCCCGCCTGACCCGCTGGGAGTTCGACCTGACGGGCGCCACCGACCAGGTGAAGGAGACGGAGATCGACGACCTGGACTCCGAGTTCCCGCGTCTCGATGAGCGGTTCGCAGGCCTCGCCTACCGGCACGGCTACTACGCCGCCGACACCACCGGGGCGAAGTCGGTCAAGATGAACGCCATCGCCCATATCGACCTGAAGACCGGCGCCCGGAAGGTCTGCACCTTCGAGCCCGGCGACCAGGTCTCAGAGCCCGTCTTCGTCCCGCGATCGGAAACCGCCGCCGAGGGTGAGGGCTGGCTGACCGCCGTGGTCTGGCGGGCCGCCGAGAATCGCTCCGACCTGGTCATCCTCGACGCCTCGGATGTCGACCGCGGTCCTGTGGCGCTGGCCAAGGTCCCCCGCCGGGTGCCCTTCGGCTTCCACGGCAACTGGGTGAACGCGTAGGGCGTCCGCCTTCGTCCTCCCGACACAGTTCGGCGCCACACTGCAGGCTTCGCACCTTCGCCGCCGGAGCCCGCCATGACCGAAAACGCCAGGCCAAGCCGTCGCGAGGCCGCCTCAGGGCTCGCCGCGGCGGCCCTCGCCCTCGGGATGACGCGTCCGGGCGCCGCGCACGCCGCCGCCTCTTCCGTCTTCCGGCATGGGGTGGCCAGTGGGGATCCGGACGCCTCCAGTCTGGTCCTGTGGACCCGGATCACGGCGCCAGGCCCCGTCGAGGTGATGTGGGAGATCGCCGAGGAGGACTCCTTCAAGAGTCTGGTCGGCCAGGGCCGACTGTGGACAGGCCCCGAGAGGGATTTCACGGTCAAGGTGCTGGCGAGCGGCCTCCAGCCAGGCGTGCGCTACGTCTACCGCTTCAGGGCCCTGGGCGAGACATCGCCCGTTGGCCGCACCCTGACCCTGCCGACGGGACGCCTGGACCGCCTGGGCCTGGCCCTGGTCTCCTGCTCCAACTTCACCTTCGGCTTCTTCAACGCCTATGCCGCCATCGCGCGGGATGCCGCGGTGGACATCGTCCTGCACACCGGCGACTACATCTACGAGTACGCCGCCGACGGCTGGGGCGCGGAGACCGCTCGGCGCATCGACCGGGTCCATGAACCGGCGGGGGAGATCGTGACCCTGTCCGACTACCGAATCCGTCACGCCCAGTACAAGTCCGACGCCGGCTCCCGCGCCATGCTCGCCGCGAAGCCGCTCCTGTGCTGCTGGGACGATCACGAGAGCGCCAACAATCCCTGGACGGGCGGGGCCGAGAACCACCAGCCGGCGACCGAGGGGGACTGGGCCACTCGTCGCGAGGCCGCTCTCCAGGCCTACTACGAGTGGATGCCCATCCGTGATCCTGCGCCCGGGCGGACCCGCGCCCAGTTCTGGCGAACCTACGTCTTCGGCGACCTTGCCACCCTGAGCACACTGGAGACCCGGCATACCGCCCGGGCCCTGCAGATCGACTATGCGGACTGGCGCGAGAAGGTGAACAGCCCGCAGGACGCCGAGGCCCTTGAGCGCGAGACCATCGGCGCCCCGGGCCGGCGGCTGATCGGCCCGGACCAGGAGGCGGACCTTGCGGCCGCCTGGCGCGCCTCAGTGACCGCGGGGCAGCCCTGGCGGCTGATCGGCAATCCCATGCCCATCGCCCGGACCCGCGTGCCTGACGTCGCCGCCCTGGGCCTGGTCCCGGACCTGTCGAACCCGGCCGCCGCAGTGCTGGCCTGGAAGGGGCGATGGAACCTGCCCTTCTATCCGGACACCTGGGATGGCTACGCCTGGGCCCGCGAGCGCTTCTACGCCGCCGCCCGGGACGCGGGCGCCACCGACCTGGTCTTCCTGACCGGGGACAGCCACAGCTTCTGGGCCAACCGGCTGGCGGATGCGGAGGGAAGGCCCGCCGGGGTGGAGATCGGGACGGCCGGGGTCACTTCGCCGGGAGACTTCGTGGAGAGCGGGTTCGATCCGACGCTGGCGGGACGGCTGGACCAGGCCTTCATGGACCACAACCCCGAGGTCCTGTGGACGGACAACCTGCACCAGGGCTACGTCCGGCTGGAGCTGGACAGGTCGGCGGGGCGGGCCACCTGCCTCGCCGTCCGGTCCCTCGAGACGGCCGATCCTGGGGTGACCGTGCTTCGCCAGATCAAGCTTGTCCGGCGCGGTGGTGAACTCGACCTGGGACTGCTCTAGCCAGCGTCAGTCGCGGCCGGATCGCCCCGCGCCGCCCTGCCGGGGCTTTGCACTCTCTGGAGAGGCCATTTAAGGTCTGCAAATCGCTCTTGGGTATGAGCTCCTGTCTCCTCGTCGGTGTGTCGGGGGGCGTTGGCCGGAGCGGGAGGTGGGGAATGATCCGGCGTTGGGTGGCCCTTCTGGCTGTGCTGTCCCTGGCGGCCTGCGGTGTCGGCGCCGGCGGCGGAGACGGGTCAGGTAGCGGGGGGCCGGCCTTCCTGCGGATGTTCGGGGTCCAGGCCGAGTCGCCGGCGCCCAGCGAGGCTGACGCCGGGCGACTGCTGTCCCAGGCCACCTTTGGCGCGACGGACGCCAGCATCGACGCCGTCAGGGCCGGCACGATTCCGGACTGGATCCAGGGCCAGATCGCCCTTCCGCCGCCCACCCAGACCCATCTTGCGCACCTCGACGCCCGGCTTCCCCAGCTCATTGCCGCCAATCCGACTGCGATGCTTGGAGCGGAACACTTCTAGGAGACCTGGTGGCGGACCTCGGTCACCAGCCCGGACCAGCTGAGGCAGCGCGTCGCCTTCGCCTACTCGCAGATCTTCGTGATCTCGTTGACCACCGACGTGGTCGATGTCCGCGGGGCGGCGTCCTACTACGACATGCTCACGGCCAGCGCCTTCGTGAACTACCGCACCCTGCTGGAAAGGGTGACGCTGCATCCCATGATGGGCCGCTACCTGACCTACCTGGCCAACCAGAAGGAGGACGCGGCGGGGACGCGGACCCCCGACGAAAACTACGCCCGGGAGGTCCTCCAGCTGATGAGCACCGGCCTGGTCGAGCTGAATCCGGACGGGACTCCGAAGCTCGACATCAATAACAGGCCGCTCCCGGCCTATACCCCGGCGGATATCTCCGGCCTTGCGAAGGTGTTTACGGGGCTGTCCTGGTACAACGCCACGCCGACCAACACGACCTTCTTCGGCGGCAACCGCGCGGCGGACGCCTCCGTCCGGCCGATGATCTTCTACAACCAGCACCACTCCATCTCGCAGAAGGCTTTCCTGGGGACCACCATTCCTGCTACGGCGACGGCCAACGGCGCGGCGGACCTGGCGATCGCCCTCGACACCCTTTTCAACCACCCCAATGTCGGGCCCTTCATGGCCCGGCAGATGATCCAGAGGCTGGTCACCAGCAATCCCTCGCCCGCCTATGTCCAGAGGGTCGCCGAAGTCTTCAACAATAATGGATCCGGCGTCCGGGGCGATATGGCCGCCGTGGTCACCGCCATCCTGACGGACACTGAAGCGCGCTCCGCGACGCTGGCCGACGATCCGGGATATGGCAAGCTGCGCGAGCCAGTCCTGCGCATGACCCATTGGATGCGGGCCTTCGGGGCGACCTCCACGACGGGTCTCTGGAGGGTCCAGTCCACCTCGGGGAATACGTCCCTGGGCCAGTCGCCCATGGCCTCACCCTCCGTCTTCAACTTCTTTCGCCCAGGCTACGTGCCGCCTGGAACGACGGAACTCGGAAGCCGAATGCGCAATGCGCCTGAGTTCCAGATCGTCGATGAGGTCACCACCGCCGGCTACGTCAACACAATGAACCTGGCGATTACGTCGGGCCTGGGGACAGGCAACGATGTCCGCTCCGCCTACGCCGCCGAGCTCGCCATCGCAGGCAATGCGGACCAGCTGGTGGACCGGATGAACCGCCTGCTGCTCTCCGGCCAGATGAGTCCGACCTTGCGCAGCCGGGTCCTTTCCGCCGTGAACTCCATTGTCATTCCGGCCTCGCCCCAGTCGGCGATCGACCAGGCGCGGTTGAACCGGGTGCGGACCGCCATCCTCCTGGTGATGGCCTCGCCCGAATACCTGGTGCAAAGATAAGGCGGCGATCATGAAACCCATGTCCCTCCAGTCCCGCCGCCACTTCCTGCGGATGATGGCCGCCGCCGCCCCCCTGGGGGCTGCGGCGCCCTTCGCCTTGCAGATGGCCACCATGGGATCGGCCGCAGCCCAGTGCGCGCCGACGGACTACCGCGCCCTGGTCTGCATCTTCCTCTTCGGAGGCAATGACAGCCACAACATGCTGCTGGCGACCGACACCGGCTCCTGGAACCGATACTACGCCGCCCGCAACCTGGGCGTGGATCCCATCGCTCTGATGCCTGCCGGCACTCCGCCGGCGGCGGTGGGGTCCGTCTCGCCGGTGACAGGGCGCACGGTCTCCCGGACCACCCCCGAATTCCTGGGCGGGGTCCTGCCCATCACCCCTCGGACGCGGAATCCGATCCCGGCGGGAACGGTGGCCAGCAACCGGACCTTTGCGGTCCATCCCAGCCTGGCGCCGCTGTTCTCCACGCCGGGCAATCCCTGGTCCGCCGGCCGGCTTGCGGTCATGGCCAATACCGGGCCCCTGGTCGTGCCGACGACCAAGACCCAGTACGCCACGCGGTCTGTCAGCCTTCCGCCCAACCTGATGTCGCACAACGACCAGCAGTCCATCTGGCAGTCGGGCGCCGCCGAGGGCGCGCGGCGGGGGTGGGGCGGCCTCATGGCCGACACCATGCTCGCCCAGAACGGATCGAACGCCGTCTTCACGGCCATCTCCACCGCCGGTAACGCCGTCTTCCTCTCCGGCGATGCGGTGATCCAGTACCAGCTCACCACTGCGGCCCAGCCCGCCATCCGGATCACCGCCGCGTCCGGCGCGACGCTGAACGGATCCTCCACCGCTGCCGCCCGCCTGCGCGAGATCGTGCGGGATACGGGCCCGACCAGCTATTTCGGGCAGGACTACAACAGCATTGTCCGGCGCTCCATGGACGCCGCCGACGCCGTCAACACGGCCTTCGCCACCCCTACAGCCAGCGGGATCCCGGCCCCGCCCCCCTACGTCAATCCGGTGACCGGGGCGACGGAGACCAACAACCTCGCCACCCAGTTGCAGACCGTGGTCCGGGCCGTCGCTGCGGCGCCCGCCCTGGGGATCACGCGACAGGTCTTCTTCGTCAGCCTTGGCGGCTTCGACACCCATGACGTCCAGAACCAGGTGCATCCGAACCTCCTGGCGAGGGTCGCCCATGGCATGGCCTATCTCGACACGGCCCTGGGCAACATCGCCGGCCTGAACATGCGGGGTAATGTCACCGCCTTCACCATGTCGGACTTCAACCGGACCTTTACGACCAACGGGGACGGCACCGACCACGCCTGGGGCGGCCATCACCTCATCATGGGCGGGGCGGTGCGAGGCCGCGACATGTACGGCCAGTTTCCGACGGTGGGCGTCGACCAGTCCGGCTTCGTCAATCCGGATATGAGCGGCAACACCATGGTCCCGACCACCTCGGTCCACCAGTTCGCCGCCACCTTCGGGCGGTGGTTCGGCCTCTCCGACGCCCAGCAGCTGACCCTGCTTCCCTACCTCACCAACTTCTCGAACCGGAACCTCGGCTTCATGATCTGAAGCCTCAGGGCGCAGGGCGGGCCGGACCCGGCAGGGGCGCGCGCCGAGCGGTTCCGCCCCCCGGCAGGGTGACCACAAAGTCGCTGAGCCGCAGGTCGGGGGTCATGTAGTCCGTGGAGATGTACTGCGCGCCTGAGGCGAAGGCGGCGGCCGGGCGGCCGCGGTCGCCGGTCCGGGCCTCGACCGTGTCCGCGTCGGCCCGGGTCCGGACCACCATGCCCCTGCCTAGCGCCTCCACGATGCGGAGGGCGTCCTTGGCCGGATCGTTGAGGGTCACATAGGCCGCATAGGGCGCGTCGAACCGATCCGTGTTCACGAAGGCGGCGCGTCCCTCCAGCGAGGGCCTATCACGGCTGTAGAGCGCCACCTTCTGCGGCCCCTCGTCGACCGCGAAGAAGACCTTCCCCCGGGCGGATCCGATCGATGGCCATCCGCCCCGACGAACGGCCTCGGCCAGGGTGGCCTTGCCGGCGCGCACCTGGTCCGGGGTGATCAGGCGGGCGGGGCCGAAGACCGCGCGGATCCCGGCATCCACCTCGTCCATGCCCGCGGCGTCGAAGGGCAGGAGGGGCGTGGCCCCCGGAACGGTGATCTGCCCGTCCTTCAGGTTCATCATGATCAGGAGGGGCAGGTGGTCCGGGTTTCTGTCGGACCAGGCGCGCACCTCCTCCAGGCAGGCCCGGAAGGTGGCGCAGACGCTTCGGTAGTCAATGTCCGGCACATGCATGACCTTCAGGCCCGGCGCCGCCATGGGGCCCGCGTCATAGTCGCCGCCGCCGGCCATGCGCAGGCCGAGGGGCCGGGCCCAGCGACCGCCTTCGGGGTCGCGCACCAGGTCCAGCTCCAGCTGCCGGGCGCCGGCGTCCAGCTGGGCGGTCAGGGTGGGATGACTGTAGTCCAGGCTGTCCGCCGTCCTCGGGCTCGCCGCCCGCAGCAGCTTCATCTCGGCCGGAGCGATGGCCTGCTTGTAGCTGTTGTGGGTGCCGATCGCCTGCAGGGCGGTCATGGGCAGGGCGTCCACGGCCTGCCGCGTGCACCCCGGCGCGCCGGAGGGCCGTTCCAGGTCGCATCCGGTCGCCGCGACGGCGGCGGCGGCGAGCAGGGCGGTGATCATCGGGCGACTCCTCTGTCCTGGCGATCAGCCTGCCAAAGGTGTGTGACGGGTTGAAGTGCTCACGCGTCGGGGCGCGTTCCCGCCGCAAGGGCGTCGTAGCGGTAAAGCCCGTCCATCGTCGAGCCCATGCCGAGCCCCGCCTTCATGCCCCGGTTGCGGGCCCAGCTGAACGGCGGGCGCAGGTGGTAGATCGTCGCGTTCCGGCGCGATGCCGCCTGGATGCCGGCGGTCCTCGGACGGCGAAGGGCCTCGTAGCGGGCCAGGGGGACGGGAATGGCGGCGCGTGCGCACCCCGCCAGGCAGGCGGCCAGGACGGCGGCGTCCTCGATGGCCATGCAGGCGCCCTGGGCCATGAAGGGCAGGGTGGGGTGGCAGGCGTCGCCCAGAAGGGTC
>CANGRP010000017.1 GCA_947456005.1 Caulobacteraceae bacterium | reverse complement strand
TTCGGGCCGGTCTGGATCCACGCCCTGGAACAGACAGCTGGCCGCGGCCGCCGGGGTCGCGCCTGGCGTGGCGGAGGCGGCAACCTGGCCGCCACGCTCCTGACCCCCGTAGACCTGCCGCCCGCCCAGGCGGCCCAGATCTCCTTCGTGGCCGCTGTGGCCCTCTGCGAAACCGTGAACGTCATTGCGGGAGCCGCCGTCGCCCGCCTTCGCTGGCCCAACGACCTCTACGTCGCGGGAGGCAAGGCGGCGGGCATCCTCGTGGAATCCGGCCCGCGGCCCGGGGGCGGCCTGTGGCTGGCCGTCGGGATCGGCGTCAACCTGGCCGAGGCGCCGCCCCGGGACCAGGTCGAGCGGCCCGCCGCCGCCCTGGCCGACATCGCCGGTTTCGCGCCGCCGTCACCCGCCGACTTCCTGGGGGCCCTGGCCAGCCGTTTCGAGTCCTGGCGGCGGATCTGGGTCCATGACGGCTTTCCCCCTGTCGGAGAGGCCTGGACCCGGATGGCGGAGGGTCTGGGCGGACCCTGCACGGCTCGGCTTCCTGACCGGACACTCTCGGGGACGGCGGAAGCCCTGGAGGCCGACGGGGCCCTGCGCCTGCGCCTGGACGGCGGAGAGGTCGTCCGCGTGACGGCCGGCGATGTCTTCTTCGGAGAAACCTGATGCTGCTGGCGATCGAGCAGGGCAACACCAACACCCTCTTCGCGGTTCATGACGGCGCGGAGTGGATCGCCCAATGGCGAACAGCCACCCAGTCCGCCCGGACGGCGGACGAATATGCGGTCTGGCTGCACCAGCTCTTCTCCATGACCGACCTGAAGTTCGACATGCTCGACGCCTGTATCATCTCGAGCGTGGTGCCCCAGTCGGTCTTCAACCTGAGGAACCTGGCGCGGCGCTACCTGAAGGTGGAGCCCCTGGTGATCGGCGAGAACGTGGACCTCGGCATACCGGTTCGCCTGGAGAAGCCCTCCGAGGCGGGCGCCGACCGCCTCGTCAACGCCATTGGTGCGCATGCGGTCTATCCGGGGGACCTGATCGTCATCGACTCCGGGACGGCGACCACCTTCGACGTCATCGCCGCGGACGGGGGCTTCGAGGGCGGGGTCATCGCGCCGGGCATCAACCTGTCCATGGAGGCCCTGCACGCCGCAGCGGCCAAGCTGCCCCGCGTGGCGATCCGGCGCCCCGAGAAGACCATCGGCCGGGATACGGTCGGCGCCATGCAGGCGGGCGTCTTCTGGGGCTACATCGCCCTGATCGAGGGCCTGATCACCCGTATCCGGGAAGAGTGGGGCCGGCCTATGACCGTGGTGGCGACGGGCGGGGTGGCGTCGCTCTTCCAGGGCGCCACCGAGGCCATCGACCATTTCGACTCCGACCTGACCATCCGCGGCATGTTGGAAATCCATCGCCGTAACTTGGGAGCCCGCTAGGTGGCCGGACCGCGTCCTGACGACGAACTTGTCTTCCTGCCCCTGGGCGGGTCCGGCGAGATCGGCATGAATTTCAACCTCTACGGCTACGGCCCTCCCGATCGTCGCCGCTGGATCGTGGCGGACCTGGGGGTCACCTTCGGCGGCCAGGACACGCCGGGTGTCGATGTCATCCTCCCGGACCCGGCCTGGATCGAGGAACATGCCGACGACATCCTGGGGATCGTCCTCACCCACGCCCATGAGGACCATATCGGCGCGGTGGCCTGGCTTTGGCCGCGCCTGAGGGCTCCGCTCTACGCCACGCCCTTCACCGCCTTCCTGCTGCGCGAGAAGCTGCGGGAGCGGGGTCTGGAGGATGAGGTCGAACTCAACATCGTGCCCCTCGGCGGTCGTCTGGTCCTGGGCCCCTTCGACATCGAGCTCGTCACCCTGACCCACTCCATTCCCGAGCCCAACGGCCTGGTCATCCGCACGCCCCTTGGCGTGGTGCTCCATACCGGGGACTGGAAGATCGATCCGGCGCCCCTGCTGGGCGAGGTGACCGATGCGGAGAGCCTGCGGGCCCTCGGCGACGAGGGCGTCCTGGCCATGGTCTGCGACTCCACCAATGTCTTCGTCGACGGGCGGGCGGGCTCAGAGGCCGACGTCCGCGACGAACTCGTCAAGGTCATCGCCGCCCAGGGCGGCCGCGTCGCCGTGGCCTGCTTCGCCTCCAACGTGGCCCGGATGGAGACCGCCATCCACGCCGGCCGCGCTGCTGGCCGGAAGATCTGCCTGGTGGGCCGGTCCATGATCCGCATGGCCGCCGCCGCCCGTCACGTAGGCATGGACGTGGACTCCCAGGGCTTCATCTCGGAAGCCCAGGCTGCCCATTTGCCGCCAGACCAGGTGCTCCTTTTGTGCACGGGCAGCCAGGGCGAGCCGCGCGCCGCCCTGTCCCGCATCGCAGACGGCTCGCACCCGCACATCCGCCTGGGCGCGGGGGACAGCGTGATCTTCTCCAGCCGGGTCATCCCCGGCAACGAGATCGCCATCCGAAACATGCAGGACCGGCTCGCTGAGCGGGGTGTGCGCCTGATCACGGACCATGAGCATCCGGGAATCCACGTCTCGGGCCACCCCTGCCGCGACGAGCTGGCCGACATGTACGCCTGGGCCCGCCCCAGGATCGCCGTGCCGACCCATGGGGAACGCAGGCACCTGCTGGAGCACGCCGCCTTCGCCCGCGACCTCCAGGTGCCGCAGACGGTGGCGCCCCGGAATGGCGACATGGTGCGCCTGGCGCCGGGCCGGGCGGAAGTGATCGACGAGGTTCCCGCCGGACGCATCTACATCGATGGCGGTTTCCTGACCCCCCAGGATGGAGAGCCCCTGCGCGAGCGCCGTATCGCCGCCTCCAGCGGCGTCCTCCACGCCGCCCTTGTCCTGGATGGCCGCGGCCGCATCGCCTCGGGTCCCCAGGTCCGGGCCATCGGTCTGCCGGGAGAGCCGGAGCGTCCTTTGGAGGACCTGCTCGACGACCTGGCCGACGCGGCGGAGGCCGCCGTGCGCCGCCTCGACGGCGACCAGCGGGAGATCGACGCGGAGGTGGAAGCCGCTATCTCGCGCGCCCTGAAGAAGGCCGCCCAGCGCATCTGGGGGCGCCGCCCTGTGGTCCAGACCACCCTCCTCAGGCTCTGAGGCGCGCGGCGGACGGCTTGCCAGCGGGGCCGCTTTCGCCGACCTTCCTCTCAACAGAAGAAGAGGGGGAGGGGGCATGGCTGCCTACCGGGGCGTGCGCATCGCCGACTTCACGCAGGGCGTCGCCGGGCCGATGGCCTGCATGCTGCTGGGCGACTTTGAGGCCGAGATCGTCAAGGTCGAACCCCCCGGCGGCGACCGGCTGAAGGACCATCCCGGCTATCCGGCCTGGAACCGGAACAAGACCATCGTGGTCCTCGACCTGGCGGACCCGGCCGATCGGGTGCGGGCGCAGGACCTGGCCCGGGCCGCGGACATCGCCGTCTTCGACCATCCGCCCGGGGACCTGGAGGCCCTGGGCCTGGACGCCGCCAGCCTGCGGCAGGGCGCGCCCCACCTGATCCATGTCTGGATGCCGCCCTACGGGACCCGGGGCCGTTGGAGCCGCATGCCTCCGCGTCACAGCCTGCTGGCGGCGGCCTCCGGCATCGCCTTCCGGCAGGGCGCCTACGGGGATAGCCCCATCCACCTGATCCTGCCCATTGGCTGGTATGGCCAGGCGGTGATGGCGGCGGGGGCCATGGGTGCGGCCCTCTACGAGCGCGGCGCCTCCGGGCAGGGCCAGGCGGTGACCGTCAGCGGTCTGCATGGCGTGTCTGAGGTGGGCGGCGTGGTCATGGTCCTCGACCAGCCCCGCCTGCCGCGAGGCCTGCCCCAGGGGGCCTCGCCAACCTATCGCCTCTACCAGTGCGGGGACGGCGAGTGGTTCTTCCTGGCCACCCTCTTCATGCCCTTCTTCCGAAAGGCCATCGACGCCCTGGGCCTCGGCGCCCACTGGGAGACCCTGGTCCTCAACCCCGCCCTCGCCCTCGACGTGCTGGAGGAGGTGTTCCGGAGCCAGCCGCGCCGGCATTGGCTGGGCCTGCTGGCCGACGCGGGGGTGCCCTGCGCGCCTGTGGGGAATCGCACGGACTGGTTTGCTGGAGAGGCTGTGCGCCACGCCGGGCTGAGGCTTGAGTTTGAGGACCCGGTACGGGGCCGCCTGGCCATGCCTGGCCCCCCGGTGCGGCTCTCGACCACCCCGGCCTCCGTCCGCAGCCTGCCGGCCGCCGGATCGCTCCCGGCCTGGACGCCGCCGCCGCCCGCCGTTGCGGGGCCAGGGGCGCGCCGGCCCCTGGAAGGCGTGAAGGTCCTCGACATGGGCTCGGTCATCGCCGGCGCCCTGGCCGGCGCCGTTCTCGCCAACCTGGGCGCGGAGGTCATCAAGATCGAGTCGCCTGAGGGGGATCCCTTCCGCTCCGACGGCGGGCCGTTCCTGGCCTGCAACCGGGGCAAGCGCGGCCTCGGGATCGACCTCAAGCAGCCGGGGGCGAAGGAGATGTTCCTCGACCTCGTCCGCCAGTCCGACGTTGTGCTCGACAACTACCGCTTTGGCGTCCGCAAGCGGCTCGGCGTCGACTACGAGGCCCTGCGGCAGGTCAACCCGCGGATCATCAGCTGCTCCGTGAACGCCTATGGCGACGCCGGGCCCCGGGCGCCCCTGCCGGGCTTCGATCCCCTGCTCCAGGCCGAGGGCGGCATGATGGCCGCCCAGGGCGGTGCGGCCGAACCCGTCCTGCACACCATCGCTGTCAACGACGTGGCCACCGCCGGCGTGGTCGCCTTCGGCATCATCTCGGCCCTCAACGCCCGCCGCCGGACAGGGGAGGGGCAGGAGGTCATCACCAGCCTGCTGGCCCAGAGCCTGACCTTCCAGTTGGGCGAGGTCGTCACCTGGGAGGGCCGTCCGCCGGCGCCTTCCGGCGGGGTGGACTGCGTGGGGCTCAGCCCGGTCCATCGGTACTATGAATGCCAGGACGGCTGGCTCGCCGTGGCCGCCGAGACGGTCGCCGAGGCGGACGCCCTGCTGACGGTGCTTGAGACGCAGGCGGACCCCACAGACGCCCTCACCGCACCCCCCGAGGGGCCCCTTGCCGGACGGCTGGCGGCCACCCTGTCGGGACGCCCCCGCGCCGCCACACTGGACGCCCTGGAGGCGGCCGGCGTGCCCTGTGCGCCCTGCGTACGCGGCTACGAGGCCTATGAGGACGCCTGGCTGGCGGAGAACGGTGTTTACGAGGCCTGGCGGCACGGCCGGCTCGGCGAGGCGGTGGGGGTTCGCAGCTACGTCGACTTCGACCGGACCCCGGGCGGCTTCCGGCATCCCGTTCCCGACGCAGGTGAGCATACCCTGCAGGTCCTCGCCGAGTTCGGGCTGGCGCCAGAGCGGATCGAGGCCCTGCTCGCCGCCGGGGCAGTGTTCGAGCCGGCGGCGGCGCGCAGCCACCTGAGGGACGGCGGGGCGGCCCTCTTCACCCAGTGACCCCGGGTCATGGATGACGCCGGCCCGATGGCGTTGTATGCATCCGGCATGATCGGAAGATTGAACCATGTCGGGGTCGCCACCCCCTCCATCGCCGAGTCCGTGAAGCTCTATCGCGACGTCCTCGGCGCCACGCAGATCTCGGCGGTCAAGGCCATGCCGGAGCAGGGCGTCAATGTGTGCTTCGTCGACCTGCCGAACAGCCAGATCGAGCTGATTGAACCCCTCGGCGAAGCTTCGCCCCTTCATGGCTTCCTGGCGAAGAACCCCGCAGGCGGCCAGCACCATGTCTGCTTCGAGGTCGAGGACATCCTGGCGGCCCGGGACGACATGGCCGCCAAGGGCGCCACCGTGCTGAACAACGGCGTCCCGCGGATCGGCGCCCACGGCACGCCGGTGATCTTCGTCCACCCCAGGAACATGGGCGGCGTCCTCGTCGAGCTCATGGAGACCCCAAATGGTGGGCACTCGTGAACCTCTTCACCGGCATCGCCATCTACCTCACCCTCTGGTGGACAGTCCTCTTCGCCGTCCTGCCCCTGGGCTCCCAGTCCCACGCCGAGGCGGGGATCAAGCCGCCGGCCGGCGGCGATCCGGCCTCGCCTGTCAATCCGCGCCTGAAGGAGAAGTTTCTCCTGACGACAGTGGTCTCCGCGGTCCTCTTCGTCCTCCTCTTCCTGGTGATTCAATTCGAGCTCATCTCGGTCACCCCCCTGCGTCGGGTCAGCTGAGGCCAGCGCCGCCCAATCGCCGGGCGCCCCGGAGGCCGTCCGCCCACGAACCGGGCACCCCAGACGCACAGGCGAACGGGACGCAGGAAGTCCGGGACGGGGCCGAAGAAAGCCGGTTTCCTCAGGTCGCGGACTTCGTCGGAGCGTTCCCCGAGATGGAGAAGGCCGCCCAGCTCCCGGGCGGCCTTCTTTTCGCCCGCGAACCGGGGCATAGCGTTCGGGTCCCACCCTAGTCCGAGCCCATGCCCGACCCCATTGCCTCCGACGTCCCGGACGTCCGCCCCGCCGGCCCCTTCAGTCGATGGGAGCGGATGGTGGCCGGGCGCTACCTGCGCTCCAAGCGTCGGGAGGGCGGCGTGGCCATGATCGGCGTCATCGCCTACGTCGGCATCGCCCTGGCCGTGGCGGTGCTGATCATCGTCATGAGCGTGATGAACGGGTTCCGGACCGAACTCCTCTCGCGCATCCTCGGCTTCAACGGACATGTCTTTGTCTCCACAGCGCCCGCCTCCGGCCTCGATACGGCCGGGCTGACCCGCCAGCTCTCCGGACTGCCCGGGGTGGTCCAGGCCGCCCCGGTGATCGAGGGCCAGGTCATGGCGGTGGGCGACGGCTCGGTTTCCGGGGCCATCGTCCGGGGTGTCTCCCGCGCCGACCTGGCGGCCACCCGCCTCGTTTCGGACAATGTCACCCCGGGCGGACTCGACGGCTGGGGAGAGGGCGAATACGGCGGCGACCGCGTCCTCCTTGGCGAGAGGCTCGCCGCCAGCCTGGGGCTGCGTCCCGGCGACCCCATCACCCTGATCTCCCCGACGGGCGCCGCGACGGC
Source organism: Caulobacteraceae bacterium (assembly GCA_947456005.1). Taxonomy (GTDB): domain Bacteria; phylum Pseudomonadota; class Alphaproteobacteria; order Caulobacterales; family Caulobacteraceae; genus Phenylobacterium. The sequence goes on along the minus strand of CANGRP010000017.1, from coordinate 10,284 downwards.
CTTCGGCGACGCGCCCCAGCGCAAGACCTTCATCGTCTCAGGCCTCTTCAGCGTCGGCATGAGCGAGTACGACCAGAGCTTCCTCTACATGCCCATCGAGCAGGCGGGGCTGTTCTTCGGACGGGAGGGGGCGCCGGATTTCATCGAGCTGAGGCTCTCCGACCCGGAGCGCGCTGCGGAGGTCAAGGCCCAGGCCGCCAGCCTGGCCGGACCCGCCGCCTCCGTCTCCGATTGGACCGAGCGCAACGCCGCCTTCTGGGGCGCCCTGCAGGTCGAGCGCAACGTCATGCGGCTGATCCTGATGATGCTAGTGGTCATCGCCGCGGCCAACATCATTTCCGGCCTGATCATGCTGGTGAAGAACAAGGGACGCGATATCGCCATCCTGCGCACCATGGGCGCCGGGCAGGGCGCGATCCTGCGGATATTCTTCATGGCCGGAGCGGCTGTGGGCGTCGCAGGCGCCCTGACCGGCCTTCTGCTGGGGGTCGTCTTCTGCACCTATATCGGCCCGATACAGCAGGCGGTGGAGTGGGTGACCGGCGCCCGGGTCTTCGCCTCCGACGTCTACTATCTCTCCCGCATCCCGGCCCGGATCGACTGGGCGGAGGTGGTCCTGATCCTCGGCTGGTCCCTCGCCGCCGCCTTCCTGGCCACCCTGCCGCCGGCCTGGCGCGCCAGCCGCCTCGATCCGGTGGAGGCGCTTCGCTATGAGTGATGAGCCTGTCCTGTCCCTGCGGGACCTTCATCGGACCTACCGGTCCGGTGACCGCCTGCTGCATGTTCTCGACGGGGCGGAGCTCGACCTGAAGGCCGGCGAGATCGTCGGCCTGGTCGGTCCCTCCGGCTCGGGAAAATCCTCACTCCTGCATGCCGCCGGTCTGCTCGAAAGACCGACATCGGGGCGCGTCCTGGTAGAGGGGAGGGACTGCACGGACCTTTCCGACGCCCTGCGCACCCGGGTGCGGCTCGCAACCATCGGCTTCGTATACCAGGCCCATCACCTCTCTCCTGAGTTCAGCGCCGCAGAGAACGTCATGCTTCCCCAGCTGATGGCCGGACGCTCACCGGCCGCCGCCCGGGCCCGCGCCTCAGACCTGCTGTCAGACCTTGGCCTGGCCGAACGGCTCGAGCACCAGCCTGCCCAGCTGTCCGGCGGAGAACAGCAGAGGGTGGCGGTGGCCCGGGCCCTGGCCAATCGGCCGCGGATCCTGTTGGCCGATGAGCCGACCGGCAACCTCGATCCGGAGACTTCGGCTTCTGTCTTCGAGAGCCTGAAATCCATGGTCCGGGGGCAGGGCGTGGCCGCCCTCATCGCCACGCACAACCTTGAGTTGGCGGGTCGCATGGACCGGGTCCTGACCCTGCGCCAGGGACGGATCCTCCCGGCCTGACAGCTCCAGGTTTTTCCCCTTGAAATGAGAACAAAACCGGAATAGGAACATTCCACGAACATTCTGGGAGATCGAGACATGGCTCGACTTGCAAGGGAATCGCTGGCCTTTCTGTCTGTCGCCGGCTTTGTGTGGATGATGTGCCAGGTCGCTGTACTGGCGGCCTGAGCCTTCCGGATCCTGCGGCGGCGCCCCCTCCGGGAGGGGGCTGTAGGGACAGGAAGATCGAATGACGGCCGAAACCGGGTTCATCCATCTTCGCGTCCGCTCCGCCTATTCCCTTCTGGAGGGGGCGGCGAAGGCGGACGCTCTGGGTCGTATTGCGGCCGGGCAGGGCATGCCCGCCGTGGCCATCGCCGACCGGGCCAACCTGTTCGGCGCCCTGGAGTTTTCGGTCACCGCCAAGGAGGAAGGGGTCCAACCCATCATCGGCTGCGCCCTTCCGGTCACGGGGATCGGCGGCCGCGCGCCGGAGCGCTGGGCCCGGACGCCCACCATCGTCCTCCTGGCGCAGTCCGAGGCGGGCTATCTCAACCTCTCCGCCCTGTCCTCCATGGCGTTTCTCGAGGCTGACGGGGTGGAGGAGCCTTCGGCGCCCTGGTCCGAGGTGGCGGCGCGCTCGGAAGGCCTGATCCTGCTTTCGGGCGGCGCGGATGGTCCGGTGGATCCGCTCTTTGCGGCGGGTCGGGCGTCTGAAGGGCAGGCCGCGCTCGCCGCCATGGCGGAGGCCTTTGGGGACCGGTTCTACATTGAGCTCCAGAGGCACGGCCTGGCCGGCCAGGCGGCGGCGGAGCCCGGGCTTGTAGCCTATGCCTACGCCCATGATCTCCCCCTGGTGGCGACCAACGACGTCTGTTTCCCCACCGCAGACCTCTACGCCGCGCATGAGGCCCTGCTCTGCATCGCCGACGGCGCCTTCATCGGCCAGGAGGAGCGCCGGCGGGTGACCCCCGAGCACTGGTTCAAGCCGGCGGCGGACATGCGCGCCCTCTTCGCGGACCTTCCAGAGGCCTGCGACAATACGGTCGACATCGCCCGGCGTTGCGCCTTCATGGTGAAGAAGCGGGACCCCATCCTGCCGCGCTTTCCGACCTCGGAGGGGCGGACCGAGGACGAGGAGCTGGCGAGCCAGGCCCGGGAGGGCCTGCGGGCGCGCCTCGCCCTGCATCCGCTGGCGGTCCCCCTGGAGGCTTACGAGGCCCGGCTCGAGCAGGAGATCGGCGTCATCCAGAAGATGGGTTTCTCCGGCTACTTCCTGATCGTCTCCGACTTCATGAAGTGGGCGGTTGCACAGGGAATTCCCGTCGGGCCGGGTCGGGGCTCCGGCGCCAGCTCCCTTGTCGCCTGGTCACTGTTGATCACGGGCCTGGATCCCCTGCGGTATGGGCTGGTCTTTGAGCGCTTCCTCAATCCTGAACGCGTCTCCATGCCGGACTTTGACATCGACTTCTGCCAGGAGCGGCGTGAGGAGGTGATCGCCTACGTCCAGCAACGCTACGGACGCGACCGGGTGGCCCAGATCATCACCTTCGGCACCCTGCAGGCCCGCGCCGTCCTGCGCGACGTCGGCCGTGTCCTGCAGATGCCCCTTGGCCAGGTGGACCGCCTGGCCAAGATGGTGCCGGCCAATCCCGCCAACCCCGTCACCCTGGCGCGGGCCATCGAGCTTGAGCCCCGGCTCCGGCAGGCCCAGGAAGAGGATGAGTCTGTCGCCAGGCTCCTGGAGATCGCCCTGAAGCTCGAGGGGCTTTACCGCAACGCCTCCACCCACGCCGCCGGCGTGGTGATTGCGGACCGGCCCCTCACTGAGCTCTCGCCCCTTTACCGCGACCCGCGTTCGGACCTGCCCGCCACCCAGTTCAACATGAAGTGGGTGGAAAGTGCGGGCCTGGTGAAGTTCGACTTCCTGGGCCTGAAGACCCTGACGGTGATCGACCGGGCCATGAAGCACCTCGCGCGCCGGGGGGCGGATTTTCCTCTCGAGGGCCTGGCTCTTGATGATGCGGCGACCTACGACCTCATGGCCTCAGGCCAGACGGTGGGGGTCTTCCAGCTGGAAGGCCAGGGCATGCGCGACACCCTGCGCCAGCTGCGACCGGGCTCCATCGAGGAGGTCACCGCTCTGATCTCGCTCTACCGGCCCGGCCCGATGGACTCCATTCCGGCCTATGTGGACACCAAGGCGGGACGCAAGCCGCTGAACGTCTACCATCCCCTGCTGGAGCCGGTCCTGACTGAGACCTATGGGGTCATCGTCTACCAGGAGCAGGTGATGAACATCGCCCGCATCATGGCGGGCTATTCCCTCGGCGAGGCCGACCTCCTGCGCCGCGCCATGGGCAAGAAGAAGAAGGAGGAGATGGACCAGCAAAGGGCCCGTTTCCTGTCCGGCGCCGCCGAGCGCGGGGTGGACCCGGAGCTTGCCGACACCCTGTTCGAGCTGATGGCCAAGTTCTCGGGCTATGGCTTCAACAAGGGTCACGCCGCCCCCTACGCCCTGATCGGCTACCAGACCGCCTGGCTGAAGGCCAATGCGCCTGTGGAGTTCTTCGCCGCCTCCATGAGCCTGGACATTTCCAACACGGACAAGCTGGCGGTCTTCTACCAGGACGCCCGCCGCTTCGGCGTCACCATCCGCCCGCCCGATGTGAACCGTTCGGGCGCAGACTTCGACGTCGGGGAGGGGGAGGTGCTCTACGCGCTCGGCGGCATCCGGAATGTCGGCCTGCAGGCCATGGAGCACGTGGTGGAGGTGCGCGCCGCCGGCGGGCCCTTCCGCGACATCTTCGACTTTGTGGAGCGGGTTGATCCCCGGCAGGTCAACCGGCGCACCCTGGAGACCCTGGCCCGGGCCGGGGCCTTCGACAGCCTCGGCTGTGACCGCGCCCAACTGGTGGAGGCCTCCGAGGTGCTGGCCGGCTATGGCCACAGCGTGGCCGAGGAGCGGGCTTCCTCCCAGGGCTCCCTGTTCGGCGGCGACCAGGTCGAGGCCCAGCGGCCCCGCCTTCCGCGCATCGAAACCTGGTCTCCCTCCCGCCGCCTCGACGAGGAGCTCGCCGCAGTGGGCTTCTATCTCTCCGGTCATCCCCTGGACGACCTGATGCCGGCCCTTCGCCGGCGTCGCACCGACCTCCTGACCGAGGTGATCCCCAAGGCCGAGGCGGGGGCGGAAGCCTTCCGGATGGCCGGCGTTGTGCGCCGACGGCAGGAGCGGGCCTCCCAGGCCAGCGGGGACAAGTTCGCCTTCGTGACCCTTTCCGACCCTTCCGGCGAGTACGAGGTGCTCTTCCCGCCGGAGTCCCTGCGCCGGTGTCGCGATCTCCTGGAGCCCGGGCGGGCGGTGTCGCTCAAGGTCCGAGCCAAGGCGCGGGATGGTGAGGTGCGCTTCTTTGGCGACGACGCCGAGTCGGTAGAGGCGGCGATCGAGAACGCCGTCGCGGGTCTTCGGGTCCATGTCTCGCCGCGTAGCCTGGCCATCGACGCCCTGAAGGCCCGCCTGACCGCTGCCCCGCAGGGGCGGGGCGGAGAGATCGTCCTGGTGGCGCCGGTCGAGGGGGGGCGGGAGATCGAGGTGCGGCTTCCTGGTCGCTTCGACCTGGGCCCGGCGGTCCGCGGCGCCCTTAAGACCGCCCCCGGCGTGGTCTTCGTCGAGGACGTCTAGGGCGACCCTGATCCCTTCAGGACTTGCCTTTTCGGCGGGTTGAGCCTACACGCCGGCCCATTCCACACGCAGGCGTTCGGTGGAGCCGGGGAGACATCCCGGCGGCGCCGTTCCGGTCCCCCGTCCGGGGGGTTTGTCTGCGGAGGTCAACCGGAAGAAGAGGATACCACCCCATGGCGCTTCCCGATTTCTCCATGCGTCAGCTGCTTGAAGCCGGCGCCCACTTCGGTCACCAGACACACCGCTGGAACCCGAAGATGGACCGCTACATCTTCGGTAGCCGTTCGAACATCCACATCATCGACCTGTCGCAGTCGATTCCGCTGCTGCACCAGGCCCTGGTCAAGGTGCGTGAAGTCGCCGCCGGAGGCGGTCGCGTCCTGTTCGTCGGCACCAAGCGCCAGGCCTCGGACCCGATCGCCCAGGCCGCCCGCCGCTGCGCCCAATACTATGTCAACCACCGCTGGCTTGGCGGCACCCTGACCAACTGGCGCACCGTGTCCGGTTCCATCAACCGCCTCCGGGAACTGGAAGGCGTGCTGGAAGGCGGCGAGGGCAGCCGCACGAAGAAGGAGCTGCTCCAGCTGACCCGCGAGCGCGACAAGCTGGAACTGTCCCTCGGCGGCATCAAGGACATGGGCGGCATTCCCGATCTGATGTTCGTGATCGACACCAACAAGGAGGCGATCGCCATCCAGGAAGCCCGCAAGCTGGGCATCCCGGTGGTCGCCATCCTCGACACCAACTGCGATCCGGACGGCATCACCTACCCAATCCCCGGAAACGACGACGCCGCCCGCGCCATCCAGCTCTACTGCGACCTGCTGGCCGACGCGGTGCTCGACGGCCTGGCCGCCGGCGCGGTGGCCTCCGGCGTCGACCTGGGCGCGGCGGCTGAGCCTGTCGAACCGGCCCTTGCGGTTGCAGCCTCCGCTGAGGCTGAGGCTGAGGCCGTGTCCGAGCCTGAGTCCGCCGCCGAGGCCTGATCGACCTGAATTCCGCCGGGCCCGCCGGGCCCGGCGTCTCCACTGACCGAAGGAGCTCCCGATGGCGGAGATCACTGCTGCCCTGGTGAAGGAACTGCGCGAGAAGTCCGGCGCAGGGATGATGGACTGCAAGAAGGCGTTGCAGGAGAACGACGGCGACATCGACCTGGCCATCGACTGGCTTCGCACCAAGGGCCTGTCCAAGGCCGCCAAGAAGTCGGATCGCGCCGCCGCCGAGGGACTGGTGGGCGCGGCCGTGCGCAAGGACGGCGCGGGCATGACCGGCGTTGTCGTCGAGCTGAACGCCGAGACCGACTTCGTCGCCCGGAACGAGCTGTTCCAGAAGGCGGCCAAGGAAATCGCCGGCATCGCCCTGGACCAGGATGGCGTCGAGGCCATTTCCGCGGCCATGACCGCCGGGGGTGAGAGCGTCTCCGACATGGTGACCAACCTCATCGCCACCATCGGCGAGAACATGAACCTGCGCCGCACCCACCGCTTCTCGGTTCCGGAAGGCGCCGTCGCGGCCTATGTGCATTCGGCCATCGTCCCGGACCTGGGCAAGATCGGCGTGCTCGTGGCGGTCGAGGGCAAGGGCGACCAGGCCAAGCTGGCCGAGATGGGCCGCAAGATCGCCATGCACGTGGCGGCCACCAACCCCCTGTCCCTGTCCACCGATGACCTCGATCCCGCCGCCGTCGAGCGCGAGAAGGCCATCTTCACCGAGCAGGCCCTGGCCTCCGGCAAGCCGGCCGGCGTCGTCGAGAAGATGGTCGAGGGCCGGATCCGCAAGTTCTTCGAGGAAGTCGTGCTGCTGAAGCAGGCCTTCGTCATGAACCCCGACCAGACCATCGAGCAGCTGGTGGCGGAAGTGGCCAAGGAGACCGGCTCGCCGGTGACCGTGAAGGGCTTCGTGCGCTTCGCCCTGGGCGAGGGCGTGGAGAAGAAGGTGGACGACTTCGCCGCCGAAGTCGCCTCCATGACCGGCCAGGGCTGATCAAGCCCCGACCGCTTCATCTTTCGGGGGCGTGGTGCGTTCGACGCGCGCCACGCCCCCGTTTTATGTAAACTCCCGCGAGATTCCCGGCCCTACCCCTGACGGGGCGCCTATCTGATGGATCGGACCATGACCGCGCCCAAGCCCCGCTACCGCAAGATCCTCTTGAAGATGTCCGGGGAGGTCCTGATGGGCGATTCCCTGTTCGGCATCGATACCGAAACCCTCGACAGAGTGGCCGCAGACATCAAGGAAGTGGTCGACGCCGGTGTAGAGCTCTGCCTGGTCGTCGGCGGAGGCAATATCTTCCGAGGCGTTTCCCTCGCCGGACGCGGCATGGAGCGGGCCAGCGCCGACTATATGGGCATGCTGGCGACAATCATGAACGCCCTCGCCCTGCAGGGCGCCCTCGAGAAGGCCGGGGTCGACACCCGGGTCCAGTCGGCCATTCCCATGGATGCGGTCTGCGAGCCCTATATCCGCCGCCGCGCCCTGCGACACCTCGAGAAGGGCCGGGTGGTGATCTTCGCCGCCGGCCTCGGGGCGCCCTTCTTCACCACCGACACGCCCGCCGCCCTCCGGAGCGCCGAGATGGGCTGCGACGCCCTCTTCAAGGGCACGAGCGTCGACGGCGTCTATACGGCGGATCCCAAGAAGGACGCCTCCGCCCGCCGCTATGAGTCCCTCAGCTACCACGATGTCCTGGCCCAGGATCTGAAGGTGATGGATGCTTCAGCCATCGCCCTGATGCGCGACAACCAGATCCCGATCGTGGTCTTCTCGATCCGGGAGCCGGGAAACTTCATGAAGGTCCTGACCGGTCAGGGCGTCTTCACCACCATCAACTGACCGCAATCCGGGAGCCGACATGCCTGCCGAGAAGCCTCAACTGTCCCGCTATCGTGACCGCATGGACAAGGCGGTCTCCGCCCTGAAGGAAGAGTTCGCCAGCCTGCGCACAGGCCGGGCCTCAGCCAACCTCCTGGACCAGATCATGGTCGAGGCCTATGGCGCGACGACCCCCCTGAACCAGGTGGCCGCCATCACCGTGCCGGAGCCCCGCTCGATCAGCGTCAGCGTCTGGGACCGCGGCGTCGTGGTCTCGGTGGAGAAGGCCATTCGCTCCTCGGGCCTGGGCCTGAACCCGGTGGTCGAGGGGCAGAACCTGCGAATCCCGATCCCGCCCCTGACTGAGGAGCGGCGGCGGGAGCTGGCCAAGATCGCCGCGAAGTACGCCGAGCAGCAGAAGGTGGCGATCCGCAATGTCCGCCGTGACGCCAATGACGACCTGAAGAAGGCCGAGAAGGACTCGGTGATCAACCAGGACGAGCAGAAGCGCATGGAGTCCGAGGTCCAGAAGATCACCGACGAGGCCGTGAAGCGGGTCGACGAGGCCTTGAAAACCAAGGAACAAGAGATCATGCAGGTCTAGTCCGGAGGCGGGCGGAGGCGAAATGGCCGGAAGGTCCAAGACATCCCCCAATGCATCCGCGCCGGCGCCTGCAGCTTCGGCGGCGGGGGCGCCCCTGCATGTGGCCATCGTCATGGATGGCAATGGCCGCTGGGCGCAGAAGCGGGGTTTGCCCAGGACGATGGGCCACCGCGCCGGGATCGAGGCCCTGCGCCGGACCGTGGCCGCAGCCCCGGAGCTGAATGTTCGCTGGCTGACCGTCTTCGGCTTCTCTACCGAGAACTGGAGCCGCCCCGCCGCCGAGGTGAGGGAACTCATGGCCCTGCCCAAGCGATACTTCGACTCGGACCTGAAGCGCCTGGAGCGCGAGGGGGTCCGGGTGCGCGCGGTGGGTCGGCGGGAGGGCCTTTCAACGGACCTGGTCGCCCTCCTGGACGAGGCCGAGCGGCGAACCGCCGGCAATGACCGGTTCTTCCTGCAGATCGCCTTCAACTATGGCGGGCAGGCGGACATCGCCGACGCCGCGCGCAGGCTGGCGCAAGCCGCCGCGGAGGGGCGCCTGGATCCTGCGACCATCACGGAGGCGACCTTCGCGGGCAGCCTCTCAACCGCCGGTCTCCCGCCCCCGGACCTGATCGTCCGGCCGTCCGGCGAGCAGCGGCTGTCCAACTTCCTCCTGTGGGAGGCGGCCTACGCCGAACTGGTGTTCCAGGACATCCTCTGGCCGGACTATGACGCGGCCAGCCTCGCTGACGCCATCACCGCCTTCCGGTCCCGGGACCGCCGTTTCGGGGGAGCTGTCTCCGATGACGTCCTTGTCGCCGGCTAGGGGCTTCGACTGGGGCAACCTGGGCGTCCGCGCAGCGTCGGCGGCGATCCTGTTGCCATTGGCGCTGGCCGCCGTCTGGATCGAGATGGGCCCGGGCCAGCCGGCCTGGCCCTTCCTGCTCATGGTTGTGGCTGCGGTCGCCCGGCTCTGCGTGGAGTGGGGCGGCATGACGGCGCCCAGGGCGAGGCCCCGGGTCTCCACGGCTGTCTGTGCGGCGGTCCTGACCGCCGTCTTCTTCGCCCAGAGGGACAGCATGTTCATCGCCTGGGGGGTCCTGGCGTTGGGCGGCGCCCTCGCGGCGGTGGTGGCGCGCGGCGTCTCGGAAAGGCCCGGCAACGCCGCCCTGGGGGTGCTCTACATCGGCGCAGCCGCCGTCTGCTTCATCTGGCTCCGCTCCATGCCCGAGGGCCGCTGGTGGATCATCATGACCTTCGCCGTGGCCTGGGCGGCCGACATCTCCGCCTACCTTGTCGGCAACCTGGTGGGCGGTCCCAAGCTCTGGCCAAGGTTCTCGCCCAACAAGACCTGGTCGGGCTTTCTGGGGGGGCTGGCGGGGGCGGTCCTGGCGGCCGTGGCCCTGGCGGCCCTGCCCGTGTTCAACCTGAATCCCTGGGCGGCGGCCCTCGCCGGCCTCTGCGGAGGACTCGCCGGCATGGCGGGGGATCTGTGGGAGTCCATGCTCAAGCGCCGGTTCGGCGTGAAGGACGCGAGCGACCTCATCCCGGGTCATGGCGGCCTCCTGGACCGGGTGGACGGCCTGATGTTCGTGGTCGTCATTCTCTCGGCCTTCCGCCTGGTGAACCACCTGGGATGGGGCCATTGAGCACCCCGCGGACGGTGTCCATCCTGGGTTCCACGGGTTCCGTTGGCGTCTCCACGCTGGACCTCTTCGAGGCCCTGGGCGGGCCCATCCGCCTGAAGGCGCTGACAGGGGGCCGGAACGCGGCGTTGCTGGCCGAGCAGGCGCTCCGCTGGCGTCCGGAGGTGGCGGTCATCGCCGACCCTC
>CANGRP010000016.1 GCA_947456005.1 Caulobacteraceae bacterium | reverse complement strand
TTCTCGCTGCGCTTCTGGGCGGTGACCACCACCTCGCCGACGGTCGAGTCCTGGGCCAGGGCGGGAGCGCCGAGGGCCAGGGCGGCGGTCAGAGCGGCTACGCCACAGGAGAGGGTCAGGCGGCTCTTGGCCGACGTCGACTTGATCATGGGAAGTCCTCGCGAAGTCCGCCGCAGTCGCGGCCAGGTGAGCCGGGACGCCCCCCAGCCCTTCAGAACGTGGGACCAACGGCTATTGGGACCGGGCCGACGCTTCTACCGCGCCCGGCCGAGAGCCTGTGGATAACTTCGCGTTTGTGGCGATCCTGTGTCGAGTCGGTGACATCCGGGCGAAGGTGGCGGGCGGGCGGCGCCCGGGGCGGGTGCGGAGGTGCATCCGGCGACGCAGGGGCGTAGGGTGGGGCTGCGCCTGCGCGACCCCTGCCGCGACGCGGGCGCGCGCGCCTCACGACGCGGCGGGGACGGAGCCCCCCCATGAAGACCGTCGCCCTGACCTGCTTCACTGACGTGCTGTGCGTCTGGGCCTGGATCGGCGAACTACGCCTTGCCGAGCTGCGCCGCACCCACGGCGAGGCGGTGGCGGTGAACCAGCGGTTCTGCAACGTCTTCGGCGCCACCGCTCTGAAGATACAGGCGAACTGGGGCGCGAAGGGGGGCTATGAAGGTTTCGCCGGTCACCTCGCCCACGTGATGGAGGGCTTCCCCGAGCTGGCGGCCAGCCCGGACCTGTGGCGCCGCGTCCGCCCGGCCTCCTCCCTGCCCGCCCACCTGGCCCTGAAGGCCGTCCAGGCGCAGGCGGCGGCGGGCGGCGCCCCCGACCTCGGCGACCGGGCTATCCTGCTGATCCGGCAGGCCTTCTTCGAGCAGGGGCGGGACATCTCGGCGACCTCCGTCCTCGATGATGTAATCTCCGCCGCCGGCGCAGACCTGGCCGACGTCCACGCCCGCCTCGCCCGCGGCGAAGCCCACGCCGCCCTGATGGCCGACTACCAGGAGGCCCAGGCCCTGGGCGTCAAGGGCAGCCCCAGCCTGGTGCTGAACGAGGGCCGGCAGACCCTCTACGGCAATGTCGGCTTCCGCGTGATCGAGGCCAATATCGCCGAGCTGCTGCGCGAGCCTCAGGCCGGGGCGGCCAGCTGGTGCTGACCCCTTGCGGATCGGGCCCGGGCGCCCAAGTCTCTCTCACCACGACCTTTTTCCCCGGAGCTCCCGAATGACCGCCTCCCGACGCCAGGCCCTCGGCCTGGCCGCCGCCGCCGCCCTTGTCCTGACCTCCGCTCAGGGGGCCCAGGCTGCAGACGCCGCCCTCGCCAAGGCGGTGGCCTCCGAGACCCGCCCCGCCGCTGACCGCGCCCGGGACAAGTTCCGCAATCCCGCGGAATCCCTTTCCTTCTGGGGCCTGAAGCCAGGCCAGACCGTGGTCGAGGTCTCGCCCGGCGGCGGCTACTGGACCGAGATTCTGGCCCCCTACGCCATGGCCACCAAAGGCCGCTACGTGGCCGGCGTCGCCGACCTCGCCAACCCCAAGCTGTCGGACGGCGCCCGCAAGGCCCGGGCCGACTTCGAGGCCCGCTTCGCCGACACGGCCCGCTACGGAAAGATCGAGTATGTCGGCTTCGGCGCGACCTCCGGCCCCCTGGGCGCCCCCGGCTCCGCCGACCTCGTCCTGACCGCCCGCAACATCCACAACTGGATGTGGGCCCCGGGCATGCTCCCCAAGGTCATGAACGACTTCAACGCCGTCCTGAAGACGGGCGGCGTCCTGGCGGTGGAGGAGCACCGCTCCGATCCCCGTCCCATGGCCGCCGACGGCCGCGACGGCTATGTCTCCGAGGCTGCCGTGATCGCCGCCGCCGAGGCCGCCGGCTTCCGCCTCGACGCCCGCTCGGAGATCAACGCCAACGCCAAGGACACCAAGGACCATCCCTTCGGCGTCTGGACCCTGCCGCCTTCCCGCCGCAGCTCCGCCCCTGGCGCCCAGCCGGCCCCGGATTTCGACCGCGCCCGGTACGACGCCATCGGCGAGAGCGACCGCATGACCCTGCGCTTCGTGAAGGTCCGCTGATCTTCTCCACGAAAAAGGGCCCCGGATCGCTCCGGGGCCCTGATCCGTTCGGGTGATCCGGTCCGCCGTCAGGCGAACTGGTGCATGGTGTTGGCGTCGCCCGAGGCCTTCAGGGCCGCCTCGCCGGCGAAGTATTCCTTGTGGTCGTCGCCGATGTCCGAGCCGGACATGTTCTGGTGCTTCACGCAGGCGATGCCCTGGCGGATTTCCTGGCGCTGGACGTTCAGCACATAGCCGAGCATGCCGGCCTCGCCGAAGTACTCCTTGGCCAGGTTGTCCGTGGACAGGGCCGCGGTGTGGTAGGTCGGCAGGGTGATGAGGTGGTGGAAGATCCCCGCCCGCCGGGCGCCATCGGCCTGGAAGGTGCGGATCTTCTCGTCCGCCTCGTAGGCCAGGGCGGTGCCGTCGTAGTCGACGCTCATCAGCTTCTCGCGGTCATAGGCCGAGACGTCCTTGCCCTCCTTCTTCCAGGCGTCGAAGATCTGCTGCCGGAAGTTCAGGGTCCAGTTGAAGGACGGCGAGTTGTTGTAGACCAGCTTGGCGTTCGGGATGACCTCGCGGATCCGGTCCATCATGCTGGCGATCTGCTCGACATGCGGCTTCTCGGTCTCGATCCAGAGCAGGTCGGCGCCGTTCTGCAGCGAGGTGATGGAGTCCAGCACGCAGCGGTCGGCGCCGGTGCCTTCCCGGAACTGGAAGAGGTTGGAGGGCAGGCGCTTCGGCCGCATCAGCTTGCCGTCGCGGGTGATCAGCACGTCTCCGGCCTTGCACTCGGCCGGGGTCACTTCCTCGCAGTCGAGGAAGGAATTGTACTGGTCGCCAATGTCGCCCGGCGTGTGGCTGACGGCGATCTGCTTGGTCAGGCCGGCGCCCAGGCTGTCGGTGCGGGTCACGATGATCCCGTCCTCGACGCCCAGTTCCATGAAGGCGTAGCGGCAGGCGCGCACCTTGGCGAGGAAGTCCTCGTGCGGGACGGTCACCTTGCCGTCCTGGTGGCCGCACTGCTTTTCGTCGGAGACCTGGTTCTCGATCTGCAGGGCGCAGGCGCCCGCCTCGATCATCTTCTTGGCCAGGAGGTAGGTCGCCTCGGCGTTGCCGAAGCCGGCGTCGATGTCGGCGATGATCGGCACGACATGGGTCTGGTAGCCGTCGACGGCCTTGAGGATTGAGGCTTCCTTGGCCTTGTCGCCGGCGGCGCGGGCGGCGTCGAGGTCGCGGAACATCATGCCGAGCTCACGGGCGTCGGCCTGCTTGAGGAAGGTGTAGAGCTCCTCGATCAGGGCCGGCACGGAGGTCTTCTCGTGCATGGACTGGTCCGGCAGGGGGCCGAAGTCCGAGCGCAGGGCGGCGACCATCCAGCCCGAAAGGTAGAGGTACTTCCGGTCGGTGGTCCCGAAGTGCTTCTTGATGGAGATCAGCTTCTGCTGGCCGATGAAGCCGTGCCAGCAGCCCAGGGACTGGGTGTAGTTGGCCGGGTCGGCGTCGTAGGCGGCCATGTCCTTGCGCATGATGGCGGCGGTGTAGCGGGCGATGTCGAGGCCGGAGCGGAAGCGGTTCTGCACCTGCATGCGCACCACGGACTCGGCGCTGATGCCGTCCCACGTCCCGTTCTTGCTGCGGATGAGCTTTTCGACCTTCTGGATATCGTCCTGGTACGACATGGCCTTGGAATCCCTTGCTTGCCGGGCGCCCGCCAGACGGGGCCTGCGGCGGCCTGCCGTGTGACGCAGGCGTGATCGGGAATCGAGTCCCCGCGAAGTCGATCTGTCAGACTTTACAAGCAAGACTTGTAATGTTGTAAGGATCTGACTTTCAGGAGGTCCCTGAACATGACCAGCGAACGCCGGCTTTATGTCGGCCCCAGCCTGAGACGCCTGAGGCGGGATCTCGGCCTGACGCAGTCCGACATGGCGCAGGACCTGGAGGTCTCCGCCTCCTATATCGCCCTCCTGGAGCGGAATCACCGGCCCCTCAGCGCCGAGATGCTGGTGCGCCTCGCCCAGACCTATCGCCTGGATGTCGCCGCCCTGGCGGCCGAGAGCGGGGACGATTCCGCGCGCCTCCGGGCCGCCCTGCGCGATCCCATGTTCGGCGGCATCGAACTGAAGGCCCTCGAGGTGGCCGACGCGGCCGCCAACTTCCCCGGGGTGACCGAGGCCTTCCTGCGGCTCTACACCGCCTATCGGGAGGAGCAGCTGGCCCTGGCGGACCGCAGCGTCGACGGTCGCGACGGCGAGGACGCCTCCGACCCGGTGGCGGAATCCCGGCGGTTCCTCGCCGCCCGGCGGAACAGCTTCCCCCTGCTGGACGACGCCGCAGAGCGCCTGGCCCAGGCCGTGGCGGCCGACGAAGGCCTGGCCGGCCACCTCAAGGCGCGGCATGGCCTGCGCGTGCGTCGCCTGCCTCCGGACGTCATGACCGGCGCCACCCGTCGCCTGGACCGCCACCGCCGGGAGGTGCTTCTGGACGACACCCTCGACGGCGCCAGCCAGTCCTTCCAGCTGGCCCTCCAGACCGCCTACCTCGAACTGGAAGCCGAGATCGGCGAGGTCCTGGCCGAGGGCGCCTTCGAGACCGAGGGGGGCCAGCGCCTGACCCGCCGGGCCCTGGCCAGCTACGCCGCCGCCGCCCTGCTGATGCCCTACACCGCCTTCGCCCGGGCTGCAGAGGCGCGGCGCTATGACGTGGAGGCCCTGGCCCGTCAGTTCGGGGCCAGCTTCGAGCAGACCGCCCACCGGCTGACCACCCTGCAGAAGCCCGGCCAGGAGCGGGTGCCCTTTTTCTTCATCCGCGTCGACGAGGCGGGGAATGTTTCCAAGCGGCTGGACGGCGCGGGCTTTCCCTTCGCCCGTCACGGCGGCGGCTGCCCCCTGTGGAGCCTTCACCAGGCCTTCCGGACCCCCCGGCAGATCGTCACCCAGTGGCTGGAGCTTCCGGACGGCCAGAAGTTCTTCTCCATAGCCCGGACGGTGACCGCCGGCGGCGGCGGCTTCGGGGCGCCGCGGATCGAGCGGGCCATCGCCCTGGGCTGCGCCGAAGAGCACGCCCACCGCCTGGTCTACGCCGCAGACCATCGCGGCGGCCCGGAACAGGCCACGCCCATCGGGGTCACTTGCAGGCTTTGCCATCGGGCCGACTGCGCCGCCCGGTCGGCGCCGCCCATCGGCCGCCAGATCCTGCCGGACGACTACCGCCGCACCCTGGCGCCCTTCGGCTTCTCGGACGCCTGAAACCGGCGCCCGGACGACCTGCTCCCCATTGAAGCCCCGCGCTTCGCAGAGTATGGCAGCGCCGCTGCGACAGGCTTCGCAGCCGCGCCCGGGCGCCTGTCGGCGACCGGTTTGAAAGGTCGGTTTGTCATGCAGGTCAGCCCCTCCCTCGCCGTCGCGGACCTCCTCCACGCCTTTGTCGAACAGGACCTCCTGCCCGGAACCGGCGTGGCGCCGGCCGCCTTCTGGGCTGCGCTCGAGGGCCTCCTGAAGGACTTCCAGCCGCGCAACCGCGCCCTTCTGGAACGCCGCGACTCCCTGCAGGCGCAGATCGACGAGTGGTGGAAGGTGCGGAAGGGCCAGCCCTTCGACCTCGCCGCCCAGACCGACTTCCTGACCCGGATCGGCTATCTCCTGCCCGAGCCCGCCCCCTTCACCATCGGGACGCAGAATGTCGACCCGGAGATCGCCCGGATCGCCGGACCCCAGCTGGTGGTCCCGGTTTCGAACGGCCGGTACGCCCTGAACGCCGCCAACGCCCGCTGGGGCAGCCTGTACGACGCCCTCTACGGCACCGACGCCCTGGAGCCGCCGACCGGCGGCAAGGGCTATGACCCGGCCCGCGGCGCCAAGGTGATCGCCTACGCCCGGGACGTGCTGGACCGCGCCGCACCCCTGGACGGCGCCTCCCACGCCGAGGCGGCCGGCTACGCCATTGCGGGCGACGCCCTGTCGGTGACCCTGACCTCAGGGGCCAAGGTCGGGCTGGCGGACCCCACCCAGCTGGCGGGCTGGCGGGGCGACGCCGCTGCGCCCACGGCGGTGCTGCTGCGCCACAACGGCCTGCACCTGGAAATCCAGGTCGACCGGACCCACAATGTCGGCAAGGACGATGCGGCGGGGGTGGCGGATGTCCTGATGGAATCCGCCCTGACCGCCATCCAGGATTGCGAGGATTCCGTCGCCGCCGTGGACGCCGAGGACAAGACCGGCGTCTATCGCAACTGGCTGGGCCTGATGCGCGGCGACCTGGTCGCCGCCTTCGAGAAGGGCGGGCGCACCGAGACGCGCCGGCTCGACGAGGACCGGCGCTACGCCGCCCCGGGCGGCGGCGAGCTGGTCTTGCGCGGCCGGTCCCTGCTGCTGGTGCGCAATGTCGGCCACCACATGCTGACGGACATGGTCACCCTGGATGGGGCGCCGGTCTATGAGTCCGCCGTCGACGCCCTGGTCACGGTGGCCGCCGCCCTGCACGACCTGAAGGGCGCGCGCCGCAACAGCCCGGCCGGCTCGGTCTATGTGGTGAAGCCCAAGATGCACGGGCCGGATGAAGTCGCCCTGGCGGTGAGCCTGTTCGACCAGGTGGAGGACGCCCTGGGCCTTGCCCGCAACACGGTGAAGATGGGCATCATGGATGAGGAGCGCCGGAGCAGCGCCAACCTCGCCGCCTGCATCGCCGCGGCGAAGGACCGGATCGTCTTCATCAACACCGGCTTCCTGGACCGGACCGGCGACGAGATCCACACGGCCATGGAGGCTGGCCCCATGGTCCGCAAGGACGCCATGAAGGCCGAGGGCTGGCTGGCCGCCTACGAGAAGCGGAATGTCGAGATCGGCCTCGCCGCCGGCTTCCCCGGCCGCGCGCAGATCGGCAAGGGCATGTGGGCCGCCCCGGACATGATGAAGGACATGCTGGCCGCCAAGGTCGGGCATCCGAAGGCCGGCGCCAACACCGCCTGGGTCCCCTCCCCCACCGCCGCCACCCTGCACGCCCTGCACTATCACGAGGTGGATGTCCCGGCCCTCCAGGCCAGCCTGGCCGGCGGCCCGCGCACGGGCCTGGACGCCCTCCTGACGCCGCCCCTGGCCCGCTCGAACTGGAGCCCGGAGGAGGTTCAGCAGGAACTGGACAACAACGCCCAGGGCATACTCGGCTATGTGGTCCGCTGGATCGACCAGGGCGTCGGCTGCTCCAAGGTGCCGGACATCCATGACGTCGGCCTGATGGAGGACCGCGCCACCCTGCGGATCTCCAGCCAGCACATCGCCAACTGGCTGCACCACGGGGTCTGCACCGAGGCCCAGGTCCGCGAGACCTTCGCCCGCATGGCGGCGGTGGTGGACAGCCAGAACGCCGGCGACGCCGCCTACTCGCCGATGGCCGGCCGCCCTGACAGCGTGGCCTTCCAGGCGGCGCTCGAGCTGGTCTTCGAGGGCCGGGTCCAGCCCAACGGCTACACCGAGCACGTCCTGACCCGCCGCCGCCGCGAGCGGAAGGCCCAGCTGGCGGGGTGAGGTGCGGCGCTCAGTCGGCGGCCATGAATTCGCCATCCTCAAACGGAGGGTTCAAAGCGGAGATACCTGACCCCTCGGATAGCCGTTGAACACCAATCTGGTCGATCTACGGTCGTCGCAATAATCGGGTCACGATCCCCAGGCGGCGCCCTACCGCTGCAGTGCCCTCCGACGCGCGGCCTTCAGAGCCATGCATTCAGGGCTTGTGGCGCCGGCGGCGAGCCGACGCTCCTTCGGTCTAACCTCCGCTTTCAAGTTCGATCCCAACGCGATGATCCGCCCCTGAGCGGAAGCTCCACGTGTCCGCTCGCTATTCAACTCAAGGGCGCGTCTAGCTCGGAATGGACATTCAAAGGGAAGCTCGGGGTGACCACCGGTTCCCACTGTCAATGCCTTTCAGGTCTGGCTACAAGCCGGTCGAGGGAGCCTAGCATGGCAGTTCCAGAGGAACGATCCACGAAGTTGCGAGACGCGTCCCGTGCCGCGAGGCGTGAGGCCGTGCTTGACGAAGCGGCGCACGAGTTCAATCGCCGAGGCGTTGCCAGCGCCCGACTGGCGGAGTTGGCCCGCCGCCTAGGCCTAAGCCGCGCAAGCCTGTACAACTATTGCCGGGATAGAGAAGATCTCGCACGCCAATGCTACATCCGTTCGTGTGAACTCACGGGTCAGACACTCAGTCGGGCGGCGCTTTTCCCCGGTAGAGGGATTGATCGGATCGCAGCCTTCGTACGGCTCTCGCTTGAGTATGGCCGCCCGCCGATAGCCGTGCTTAACGAGATTTCATACCTCCCGGAGACCCATCAGGCGGAAGTGCGGAGTGCCCGGTCCGACAACGTGTCTGCGTTGATGGCTCTCATTGAGCAAGGCATCGCGGATGGGTCTGTTCGTCCTTGTCGAGCTCGTCTGGCCTGTGAAACCATCTTCGGAGTTCTAGAGTGGGCGACGCTGTCGCGCACATGGGCCCAGATCTCCGATGAAGGGTTTGCGATCCGCATGGCCGCGGCGATTCCGTCCATGATTTTGGATGGAGTCGCCGCGAATGATGTTGTGCTGAGCAGGCCACTGGCGCTCGAAGCCCGTTTCGACGACCTTATCGCCGCCTTCAGTTGTGATGATCGGTGGGAGGAACTCGCGCGGGCCGGCTCCAGGCTTTTCAATGCACGTGGCGTAGATGGAGTCTCACTCGATGATATTGCCGCAGAGGTCGGCGCGACAAAGGGGCTGATCTATCACTACTTCGACACGAAACGAGCCTTTGTGGCGTTCTGCTACCAACGTTCATTCAGGCTGTTTGAGCGAATCATGACCGTGTCCGATGCAGAACCAACAGCGCTGGAGGCGGCGCGTACGAGTTCTACACTCAATGTCCTTGCCCAACTGGGCGAGTTACAACCTCTGTCTCTGGGGACAAACTATGAGATCTTCAGTCCGGATCAGCAGCGAGAGTTCAGCGAGGCGACGCAGGCGCTATTTCGTCGGTCTGTTGCGAGAATCCGGCGCGGCATAAGCGATGGAAGCCTTCGCAATATGGATGCGGAACCGATCGCTCTCGCCTCAGCAGGAGTTTTCAATTCGCTAGGCCATCGCCTTCCCCCGAGTGAGCGCCCGGAAAGCGTTTCAACAGCAATCGAGATCAGCGACTTCCTGCTTTATGGGATCAGGAGACCGTTCGCATCAGGCCACCAAGGATACGCCTGAGGTCAGCGCTGCGGGGCGGTTCCATACACGACTTGCCGGACCTCGTCGTAGAGCGTGCCAGAGCCGGGCACGTCAGGAATCACCTGGGTCATAACCAATCCAGCCAGGTCCCGCTTTGGATCTATCCAGAAGTTCGTGCTGGCCCATCCTCCCCAAGCATACTCGCCGACATTGCCAGGAGGGCTTTCACCGCTTCGGCGCGCCACAACCAAACCGCAGAACCCGAAGCCAACGCCGGGCGCACGGCCTGAAGCCGCGAGAGGCTGATCGCCCAAGGCCTCGGGAAGGGCATTCGTCGTCATGAGGCGCACGCTCTTGGAGGACAGGATACGTCGTCCGCCATGAGAACCCTTGTCGAGAAGCATCTGTGCGAACTTCATATAGTCTTCGGTTGTTCCCACCAACCCAGCGCCACCGTACTCAAGCATTGGTGGCATCAAGTAGCTGCCGCCGTACTGTGCAAGATCCTGAGCCTTCGCAAGGGCGGTTGTTGGGCTCTTTGTATAGAGTTGCATCAGTCGACCTGCCTTCTCGCGAGGCACAAAGAAGTCCGTATCCCGCATATCCAGCGGTTCCAGCACTCGTCTCTTCAGGTAGGTCCGGAACGTTTCCCCGCTTACGACCTCGACGACCCTGCCGAGGACGCCCATTGACTCCCCGTAGGTCCAGGCGGCGCCGGGCTGGCTGGCCAGCGGAAGCCGGGCAAGGCGCTTGACGTGAGACTCGAGGCTCTCAGCCTGGCGGTTTCGGATCGCGAAGACATCAGCATCTCGATAGTCTGCAGAAACCGCGCTGTTGGTCACTTCGTAGGACAGGCCCGAAGTGTGGGTGAGCAGGTCGCGGATCGTGAGATCGCGATTTGCCTCAACGATCCCCGAAGGTGTGCGCACAGTCATCCGACTGAACTCAGGCAGGTAACTCTTGACTGGATCGTCCAGCCCAATGAGACCCTCATCGTAGAGGGTCATCACCGCTGCGCAGGTCAATGGCTTGGTCATCGAGTAGAGTCGGAAGATGGTGTCGGAACTGACTGGTTTGCGAGCCTCCAGGTCGGCAAAGCCCTGCGCCGCGAAATAGGCTGGCTTTCCCCGTTCGGCGATGTAGACGATGGCCCCCGGAATGAGGCCAGCCTCGATCTGGCGTCGAACAACTGCGGAGATCTGCTCCAGCTGATCAGCCGTGCTCTTTGACGGCCGAATTGCCGGCTCAGCAGCTACGGAAGCCGCTCCCAGGATCGCCACCAGGCTTCCGGCGATCAATAGCCCTCCCCTGAGGGCTGCTTTCCTTGGTGTCATCGGCATTCCAATCTGTTTCGGTCATCCCGACGCGAAGGGGAGGTTGGCCCCAACGCGCAGGAACCTCTGTCTCTCGAGCTAGAAGCGATAGGCCAAGCCCAGCATGACCTCCCGCCCCCGATTCACAGGCGCGCTAGTGTCGCCCAGTCTTGCACTCGGGACGCCGCTTCCGCTACCGGTGAACGTAACCGTTCCGCTGCTAGAATAGGTGTACTCATTCGTCAGATTTCGAGCCAACAAACTCAAATCCCAGTTTCGCTCGACATTGGTCAATCTGATACCCATATTGACCTTTGTATAAGCGCCTTGCTTGTCATATGGCGACTGCCTCAGATTTGTAATGAAGCTATCTGAATACTCTAAATCAAGATTAAGGTCTACATCAATGTGGTCTGAAAACGGGAAATTATAGAGAAGGCCACCGTATGCGGTGATTTCCGGTGCATTGTTCATGCGCCGCCCAGACAGGTCCTGTTCCTGGAAGACTCCATTTGCAGGGTTTTGCGTTCTGTTACATCCCAAAGCCGGTGTCTGCCCCACATAGCAGCCGGAGAGGAATTTCTTGAACACGGCGTCATTGTAGGCGGCTGTCGCTCGCGCAGAGAGGCCCCGGATCGGGGTGCGCCAATTGCCCTCGAGTTCAAGCCCTTGGATCCTGGCAGCTGCCGCATTCAATACCTTGAACGAGATGGATACGGGGTCATACGCACCGACCTGTAGATCCTTATACTCATATCGGTACGCCGTGGCGCTGAACGAGATCCTGCCTCCGATCGATCCCTTGAGGCCGCCCTCAAGGCCATCAACCTTTTCCTCATTGAAGGTGTTGCTGAACGACCTCGGCGCAGCGCGACCGACTGCGCCGTTCGTGAAACCCGCGTCGAACCCACCGGACTTGAATCCTCGCTTATATGAAGCGAAAGCCATTAAATCGGGAGAGAGACGATAAGACGCCGTCAACTCCGGCGATAGGTTCCGAAATGATATATTGTCTCGCTTGAGGCGATCTGTCACATCAGCATTTCTATAGAAAAAGTCTATGCTTTTTTCCTCGAATGAATACCTAAGACCACCTGATAATTCCAGATTATCGACTGGCTTCCAGATGATTTGGCCAAAGGCTGAATAAGCTGTTTGGTCTTGCCGTGTACGCTCGGTACCGACTACGATCGGAGCAGGACCTATGAAAAACACAGCATCCTGAGCTCCCGACGCTTCCCGCGCCTCATAAAAGAGTCCTGCAGTGAAGTTCAACTTCGACTCAAAACTGGAAATCAATCGGAGCTCTTGGGTGAATTGCCTCATCTCGAATGGAAGATAAGGGACGAGTAGAATGGCGCGGGGCCCAACGGTAGCGTTATGTGCGTTGATTTCATCGAACCAATAGTAACCTGTCACTGAGGTTGCTTTCAGTTCGGGAGAGATTTGGTAGTCAGCCTGCACGGTTCCAAGAAACTGCTTGTTGTGCCGCAACCCAAGTTGATCTGACGTCGGCGAGCCTGGAACCAGAGTCGACGCCACGGCCAGACCTCCACCGACGTAGATATCCCGGTCGGCCACGCAGGGGTGCAGGGGTTGCAATTGCGGCGCACCCTGCGGGCAGGCGACCCGTTGACCGATCGTCGCAGAACCACCTTTGACCTCGGATTCGTAGTAGGTCAGTTTGGCGTTAATCTTCAGATTGTTCGTAGGTTCCGCGATCACGGTCAGGCGACTGAAGTACTCATCGCCAACAGGATACTCATCCACGCTTGCCGGCACGATGAGAGGGTCGCCATTGGCCGGGACGGACTTCAGATTGAAGTAGCCGTCCAGCCGTGTGTACCGCGCAGCGAGCCTGACAAGGAGCGTGTCGGAAACAGGCCCCGAGATGATCCCTTGGACATATGCGTCACCGGAAACGGCTTCGAAGCCAGCGCTGACTTCGCCTTCCCGATAGGCTTTCGGATCGGCGGTCTTGAAGGAGATTACGCCGCCTGGGCTGTTCTTCCCGAAGAATAGCGCCTGGGGCCCCCGAAGCACCTCGATCTGCGCCATGTCGATCTGCGCCGTCTTTCGGATGTTCAGGGTACCGACCTGCATACCGTCGACGTTGATAGAGACCGCCTGGTCGCCCAGATAATTTGTCGATCCACTTCCTATGCCGCGCAAGGAGATTGAGCCGCCGGACGAAACCGCAGACTCGGCCGTCTGCAAACCGGGCGTCAGTCTAGTCAGCTCGTCAACGCTGTTCAGCTTGTAGCGCTGGATGTCATCCCTGCCAAAGGCGGTGACCGCGACCGGAACATCCTGCAGCCGTTCGTCCCGCTTTCTTGCGGTGACCACAATGGCCTCGACTGTGGAGTCCGCTTCGGCGACAGGCCGACCCGCGCCGGCTTGGGGGCCAGAGGAATCCGAGGACTGCGCCCATGCCGGCAGCGCCGCCATCGAGGTAATGCAGGAGAATACGAGGAGCTGAGCTCTGAGTTTCACGGGAATCCCTCCGACTGGCCGGTCCCGCCGCAGGCGATGCCTCGCACCCGACAGGACTCATGTTCTGACACCTACGTATGTGTCAGATATGTCCATCTGTCCATGGGAATGACATCTGGGTATGTATTGATGTGGCCGGGCGCCAGTCAGACAGCCCCTCTGCGCGACCAGTGGATGAAGGGGCGTAACGCCTCGGGCGAGGCACAGACGGGCAGCCTGCCCTGCTCACCCCGCCCCTCGCCCGCATGGCGGCGGTGGTGGACGGCCAGAACGCCGGCGATGCGGCCTATTCGCCGATGGCGGGAAATCCGGACAGCGTGGCCTTCCAGGCGGCGCTGGAACTGGTCTTCGAGGGCCGGGCCCAACCCAACGGCTACACCGAGCACGTCCTGACCCGCCGCCGCCGCGAGCGGAAGGCGCAGCTGGCGGGGTGAGGTGGGGGACTGGGACGGCGTCAGTCGACAGTCACCACGCATCCTCAGGCGAGGGCGCCTCGTCTGCGGCGCGATCGAGAAAGACGAGCAGGTCTGAGGGCTGGGCGCCCTCGGCCTTCCCATGCAGGAACTCGGCGGCTGTCTCCGTGACGCCCACCTTTTCCGCCACCGCCACGGCGATCCATTGGTTCAGGGAGACCCCATCTTCCTTCGCCAATCGCGCAGCTGCCGCCTTGATCGATTGCGGGAGTTTGAGGGGGTAGGAGGTCTTGCTCATGACCACATTTCCTTCACGAAGGCGCCCGGGGTGATGACCCTTACGCCGAAATTCACATCCACCCTCCGGAAGTCCCGAGGATTGTGCGTAATCAGGAGCGGTGACCTGCCATTCACCGCCGCTTCAAGAACCATTTCGTCAGAGGGATCAGGAAGCGTCGGCCGCCAGCGAAAGTGAACCTCAACCGCCTCGGACGCACTGGCGAACGCCCCGAGGAATCTCTGGATCTCGGCGGGCGTAAGCCCGTGGACGAGTTGGTGTTCCGGCCGGGTAAGGACCGCCTCATACTCAAGCCAGAGCGGCGTGGTCACAACCGGACGCAGGTCGCCCTCCGCGACACGCCGCAGGATCAGGTTGCTGGCTCCGGTTCGACTCCGGAGCGCGGCCACCAGCACAGAGGTGTCGAGCACAGCGCGCATCACATCTCCGGTGATGTCACATCTTCGGAGATATTACAATTGGAAGGGCCTGAGGTCTAGCTGAGGGATCGGCGCCCCTACCCCGCCAGGGCCCGGGTGTAGGTGGGCAGGTCGAAATAGTCCTTCCAGAGGGCGATCCTGCCGTCCCTCAGGTGGAAGACGCCGCAGCAGGGCAGTTCGATCCATTTCTCGCCGACGCGGATGCGATCGATGCGCTCGGCGATCACCGTGTCACCGTCGGCGACGAGGGAGACGACCTCCCAGCGGGTCTCGGCCCAGGGGCGGATGAAGCCGGCGATGAAGCCGCGGATGGTCTCTCGGCCCTGGACCGGGCCAGAGGGCATGTTGTGGTAGACGCCATCCTCGGTGAACCAGCCGGCCAGTTCATCCGGGTCCAGGCGGGGCCAGGCGTCAATGAAGTCGCGGACGGCTTGGGCGGCGTCGGACATGTGAACTCCCGGGCTCGTGGATCAGGTGGGGGGCGGAGTCGGCAGGGACTTGCAGTTGCTCGCCACCGGCTTGCCGGCGAAGACCGCCTCCACGAAGGCGGAGGACTCCCGGGTCGAACCGTTCACGGCCCCGGAGTGATCGAGCCCCGGATAGACGTGGGACTGGATCACCGTCCCGGCCTTGCAGGCGTCGGCGGCGAGGCTGAGCTGCATGCCGGGCGGCACGTCGCGGTCGGCGCCCCCCGTACCCATGAAGACGGGCGTGGGGACCTTCAGGGTCGGGTAGCCCATCAGGGCGTAGGCGGGGAGCATCCGGTCGGCCGGGTCGGCCTTGTAGGCGCGGTTGAAGGTCCAGCCGCCGCGTACGACCGCGCTGGCCAGCTCGCCAAAGCAGGTGGTGGCGACGGAGCGCGCGAGGGGCAGGGCCGCATCGGTCACATAGTCCTCGACCCGGAAGCCGGGATCGATCTGCTCCAGCAGGCTGTGGATCAGGAAGTTGTAGCCCAGGGTCGGGTCGACGGCGTCCCGCGGGCGGGCGGCCTGGAGGGCGGCCTGGGCCTCAGGCGAGAAGTAGGGCGTGCCTGTGGCCACCGTACCTCGGATGTCGAGCTCGGGGGCGTAGGATGGGGCGTAGGCGGCGGTGGCGAAGGCCGCGCCGCCGCCCTGGGACTGGCCGATCAGGACCACGCTGCGGGAGACCGGGAAGCCCCCCTTCTGCACGGCCCGGACGGAATCCAGCATGCTGTAGGCTGCGGGCCGGGTGGCGAGGTAGGGATGGCCTCCCGGGACGCCCAGGCCCTGGTAGTCGCTGGCCACGACCGCATAGCCCTTCGACAGCCAGTAGCCGAGATAGGTCTTGTCCCGCGGGCTGCGACCGGCAAAGGACGGGGCGCAGATGTCGGCCACGCCGACTGTGCCGTGGGCCCAGGCCAGCAGGGGCCAGCCCCCCTTGGGCGCCTCGCCCTTGGGCAGGAAGACCGCGCCGGAGACCACAACCCGATCCTTGCCGCCCAGACCCTCGGTTGAGGTGTAGAGGATGCGTGCGCCCGAGGCGGCGCCGTCGAGCACGAGGGCCGGGGCCAGGGGCTCCTGGCGCAGGAGCTTTCCAGGCTTGCCCTTCACCTTGCCGGACCAGGCGTAGAAGTCCGGCACGTCGCCATCCCCCTGCAGGGAGGACGCAGAGGCGGGGCCGGCCAGGGCGGCGGCCAGGGCGAGGACGGCGAAGAGACGCATCGGGAACTCCGGGCGTATGGCGTCAGGGCGATCGGCGGCGAGCCTCAGGCGAACTCCAGCCCCTCGAATGTCCCGGACTTCCTCCAGCCGTCGATGTAGCGGAAGAAGGCGCTGGCGCCGGCCGGATAGCCGACACTGTACTTCGCCCCCGGCCCCAGGGCCTGGCCCTCGTTGTTGTAGTAGCCCGGAGTGCAGTCGGAGGAGCCCATCATCATCCGCCCGGGGCCTGTCAGCAGCAGGGCCACCCAGGCGTCCTGCGCCTCCTGCGCGACCTCCACCCGGGTGGCGCCCCGCCGCTTGGCCTCGGCGACGACCGTGGCGATGGTGCGCCCGGAGTCCGTGAGGTTGTGGGGGACGTTGGAGATCAGGTTCGCGCCCTGCGTCGGCTGGACGAAGAAGGCGTTGGGGAAGCCCTGGACGTGCAGGCCGTGCAGGGAGCGCATACCGTCGCTCCAGGCCTGCGACAGCTTCAGGCCGTCCACGCCGGTGAGGTCGAAGCCGGTGCGCCGGGTGTAGTCGGTGCCCACCTCGAAGCCCGAAGCGTAGATGATGCAGTCGACGGGATACTCCACCCCCGCCACGACGACTCCGGTCTCGGTGATGCGCTCCACACCCTTTCCGTCCGTGTCGATGAGGCGGGTGGAGGGCTCGTTGAAGGCCTGCAGGTAGGCGTCATGGAAGCAGGGCCGCTTGCAGAGCTGGCGGTACCAGGCCTTGAGGTCCTGGGCCGTCTGCGTGTCGCCGACGATGGAATCCACCCGGGCGCGGATCTCCTCCATCTTCTCGAAGTCGGAGTCCTCGAAGGCGGCCAGCATGGCCTGCGGGCTCATCTGCTCCCGCGGTATGGTCTTCATCTTCTCGCGGATGCGGCGGGACAGGTCGGTCCAGCCGTCCTGGACCAGGTCCTCCTCGGCGCCGCCGCCCGCCTGGTTCTCGGTGAAGTTCTCCAGCCAGCGCTGCTGCCAGCCGGGGGTGGCGATGGAGGCGAACCATTCGGGATCGATCGGGGCGTTGGCGCGGACGTCCACCGAGGATGGCGTGCGCTGGAAGACCAGGAGTTCCTTGCAGGCCTTGGCGAGATGCGGGACGCACTGCACCGCCGTGGCGCCGGTGCCGATGATGGCGACCCGCTTGTCGCCGAGCTTCGAGAGCGGCGCGCCCAGGGGATCGCCGCCGGTGTAGTCATAGTCCCAGCGGCTGGTGTGGAAGGAATGGCCCTTGAAGGTCTCGATGCCCGGTATGCCGGGCAGCTTGGGCACGTGCAGCGGGCCGGTGCCTGAGCCCAGGAAGCGCGCCGTGAACCGGTCGTCGCGGTTGGTGGTGATGATCCAGACGTCGTTCGCCTCGTCCCAGGTCAGGTCCTTCACCTCGGTGTGGAAGAGGGCGTTGTCGTAGAGATTGTACTTGCGGCCGATGCGCTGGCACTGCTCGAGGATCTCGGGGGCGTGGGCGTACTTCTCCCGCGGGATATGGCCCGTCTCCTCCAGGAGGGGCATGTAGATCATCGAGGCGGTGTCGCACTGGGCGCCGGGATAGCGGTTCCAGTACCAGGTGCCGCCGAAGTCGCCGCCCTTCTCGATGATGCGCACGTCCGTGATGCCGGCCTCGACCAGGCGGGCGCCGGCGACCAGGCCGGCGAAGCCGCCGCCGATGAAGGCGAACTCCACGTGGTCGGTCTTGGGCTCCCTTGGCTGGAAGGGCGTGTAGGGATCATCGAGATAGCCGGAGAAGACCCCGGCGACGCGGATGTACTGGTCATTGCCGTCGGCGCGCAGGCGCTTGTCGCGCTCGGCCCGGTACTTGGCCTTCAGGGCCTCCTTGTCGAGG
>CANGRP010000015.1 GCA_947456005.1 Caulobacteraceae bacterium | reverse complement strand
CCCAGGTCGGTCGCGAGGTCCGCGGCCTGGTCGAGCGCCCCGGCCTGGCCCGGGCCGAGGACTTCTCCGAGATCGCCTTCACAGGCGACGTCCCTGCGGGTGAGATCGCGACCTTCCGGATCGCCGGCCAGGACGGACGGCGGTTGCTGGCCGCCCCGACCCCTAGGATCATGGCCGGCCAGCCGCTAGAAGCCGCCCATGACTGAACCCAAGACAGGTTGGTTCCAGCGCCTCACTGGCGGTCTCGCCCGGACCTCCCGGGCCCTGACCGAACAGGTGGCCTCGACCTTCACCAAGCAGCCCCTCGACCAGGCCCGGATCGACGCCCTGGAAGAGATGCTGATCGAGGCGGACCTGGGCCCTAAGTCCGCGGCGCGGATCACCGAGGCCTTCGCCGCCACCCGGTTCGGTAAGGCGGTGGACGAGGCCGAGGTGCTCGAAGCCCTGTCCGAGGCCATCGCCGACGAACTGGCGGGACATGAGGGCCGGTTCGATCCCCTGTCCGGCCCGCGCCCCTACGTGGTCCTCTTCATCGGCGTGAACGGCTCGGGCAAGACGACCACCCTGGGCAAGATCGCCGCCGACCTGACGGGGCGCGGCGCCCGGGTGCTCGTGGTGGCCGGCGACACCTTCCGGGCCGCGGCTGTCGAGCAACTGAAGGTCTGGGCCGAGCGGGCAGGCGCGGACTTCATGAGCCGGCCGACGGGCTCCGACGCCGCAGGGCTGGCCTTCGACGCCCTCGAGAAGGCCCGGGCCGAAGGCCACGATGTCGTGCTGATCGACACCGCCGGGCGGCTGCAGAACAAGCAGGGCCTGATGGATGAGCTCCTGAAGGTCATCCGGGTGATCAAGAAGGTCGACCCCGACGCCCCCCACGAGACCTTGCTGGTGTTGGACGCCACGGTGGGCCGAAACGCCCTGGCCCAGGAGAACATCTTCGGCAACCAGGTCGGGGTCAGCGGCATCGTCATGACCAAGCTGGACGGTACGGCCCGGGGCGGGGTCCTGGTGCCGGTGGCCCAGGCCTCGGACTCGCCCATCAAGCTGATTGGCGTGGGCGAGGGGATCGACGACCTCCAGCCCTTCGACGCCCGGGCCTTCGCCCGTTCCGTCGTCGGCCTCGGGGAGAACTGAAACATGGCCGAAGGCAAGGGCGGCGCGCGCCGCTGGATCGCGAGCCTGGTGGACTTCGGATGGCCCCTGGGCCTGATCATCGGTTATGTGATCACCCGGGACATGGTGATGGCCAGCTGGGGGCTTGTGGCCGGGGCCGCCATCGCTCTGGTCGTGGGTTACGTGCTCGAGCGACGCATCGCCCCCATGCCCCTGGCGGCAGGGGTGTTGGCCCTGGTCTTCGGCCTCCTGACCCTGGTCTTCAAGGACCCCCGCTTCGTCTACATCAAGCCGACGGTGACCTCCCTGGCCTTCGGGCTCCTGCTGCTCGGTGGGCTGGCCATCCGACGCAATCCCCTGAAGATGCTGCTGGGCTCCAGCCTGCCCATGCCGGACGAGGGCTGGCGGAAGCTGACCCTTCGCTACGGGGTCTTCTTCCTCGTCATGGCGGGCGTGAACGAGGTGATCTGGCGCACCCAGCCCGAGGCGGTCTGGCTCGGCTTCCGGTTTCCGGGATCCACCCTGATCCACGTCGCCTTCGGCCTCGCCCAAGCGCCCCTGATCCTGCGCTATTCCCGGACGGAGGAGACGCCGCCCCCGCCGGTGGAGTAGCCTGCCCGCACGTCACCGCCTTTCGGGATCCCGCCCATGACAAGGAAATCGACGCCCTCCGAGGCCTCCATCAGCCACCTTCTGCACAGGGCGGTCCAGATCTCGGCGGACCTGCATGCTGAACAGGCGGGCCCGGAAGGTCTCACCCCCCGACAGTTCGCCGTTCTCGCGGCCATCGCCGAGACGGAGGGGGCGACCCAGAGCCAGCTTGTCCGTAGCACCGGCGTGGACCGGTCCACCCTGGCGGAGCTGCTGACCCGGCTGATGGCCCGCGGCCTGGTCTC
The DNA here is from genome assembly GCA_947456005.1 of Caulobacteraceae bacterium. Classification (GTDB taxonomy): domain Bacteria; phylum Pseudomonadota; class Alphaproteobacteria; order Caulobacterales; family Caulobacteraceae; genus Phenylobacterium. The sequence continues at coordinate 15,780 of CANGRP010000015.1, read as the reverse complement.
GCGCCTCAGGTCTCCGGGCGACGCCCGGGCCAACCAGGTGTCCCTTACCGAGCCCGGGCGGGCGCTTCTGGCGGCGGCCCAGCCCCTCGCTGCGGCTGCGGATCTTGCTCTTCTGTCACGGCTCCCGGAGGATCGCCGCGCGCGGTTCCACAAGGACCTGCGCCGTCTCGTGGCCGGCGCCGCCCCGGGCGAGAAGGCGAAGGGCAAGAAGAAAAAGAAGGGCGCCCGGAAGGATGACGGGACGCCGCCTCCGGAGACGGCGCCGGGGTCCGGGGGCTAGACCCGGATATCCACCAGGGAGCCCGGGCGCGGCGTCCTCACCGGGCGGGACGGGTCATTCTCGGGCTGGGGTCGGGAGACCGCTGCGCTGGTCGCCCCCTGGGCCTGGCCCGGCGCCTGGGTCCGGCCGGGCCCTGCACCGGCTTCGGCCGCGGGCAGGCTTCGCGCGAACTCCGGAAGGCGCGCCGCGTCGACCGCCCTGTTGGGCTGTGCGGGCGGGATCGGGGGCGGACCGGAGCGCAGGGCGGTGACCATGGGGGCCTCGAAACAGGGTTAACGAGAACCGAACCTGTCTGCGCCGGGTTCAGGAAGGGTTAACGGCGAACCTGGGCCGCGAGCCGCCGGGCGTCGTCCTCGCTGAGGGGGGCGGAGATCTTGTCGATAATGCGCCCCCCACTGTCCACCAGGTAGGTCTCCGGGACGCCGGAGACGCCCAGCTCGATGCCGGCGCGGCCTTCCTGGTCCACCAGGACCCGGACGTAGGGGTCGCCGGTGCGGGCGAGGAAGGCCTGGGTCTTGGCGGGCTGATCCTTGTAGGCGATCCCTATGATCGGCACCCCCTGGTCCTTCAGGGCGACCAGGATGGGCGCCTCGATCTCACAGGGCGCGCACCAGGACGCGAAGACGTTGATCAGGTACGGACCCTTTCCCGGGGCCGCCATTGTATCGGGCAGGCCATCCGCCAGGGCGGGAAGGGTCACTTCCGGGACAGGCTTGCCGACCATGGCCCGAGGCAGATAGCGGGGGTCATTCCGCAGGCCGAAGAAGGCGAAGAGCAGGCCGAGCGCCAGGAGCACCCCCACAGGCGCAAGGGCGAGGAAGCGCTTCACGGCTGTCTCTCCGGACCGGGATCGACCTCCCGGGCGCGGGTCTCGAGCGCCTCTGCGCGTCGCCGCCAGCGGCGGGCGAACGCCAGGCTGGAGACCGCCAGCCAGGCCAGGGCCGCCGCGCTGACCCCATAGGACGTCCAGATGTAGAAGCCGTAGGGGCCGGGATCCAGATCCAGCATGGTCACCTCGCCAGCCGGGCTTCGGCGGCGGCGGCGCGTCGCCGCCAGACCTCGCCACGGATCCTGACCAGCCAGAGCGCGCCGAAGGCGGACATGTAGGACAGGCTCATCAGCAGGAGGGGAACCAGGAAGACCGTCGCCGCGCGGGACCCGCCTGCAGCGAACACCGTGCGACCCTGGTGCAGGGTGTTCCACCACTCCACCGACCAGTGCACCACGGGCACGTTGATCAGGCCGACCAGGGCCAGGATGGCGGCGGCCCGCGCTCCCTTGGCCTCATCGTCGATGGAGGCCCTGAGGGCCATGTAGGCGAGGTAGAAAAGGAAGAGGACCAGGACGCTGGTCAGCCTGGCGTCCCAGACCCACCAGGCGCCCCACATGGGCTTGCCCCAGAGCGATCCAGTGGCCAGGGCCAGGGCGGTGAAGACGGCGCCGATGGGCGCTGCGGCCCGGGCGGCGGCGTCGGCCAGGGCCTGCCGGAAGACCAGGGACAGGAAGCTCGCCCCGCCCAGGCAGACATAGACGAATAGCCCAAGCCAGGCGGCCGGGACATGGATGAACATGATCCGGACGGTGTCGCCCTGCTGGTAGTCCTCCGGCGCGGTGAAACCGAGCCAGAGGCCCGCCGCCGCCAGGGCCAGGGCCAGGGCGCCGAAAAGGGGCGCCGCCCAGGCCGAGAAGGCCATGAAGCGGTGCGGATTGTAGAGGAAGGCGAGGGCCTGCGTCATGCCCCGCCCCTTAGCCCCGGTCCGCGCCTGCGGCAATGGAAAGCCGCCGGCGCGGGGCCTTTAGGGCCTAAATCGAGGGGTCGTGGTCCTTGGCCAGACCGCCGGGGCCGGGCTCCAGCATCCGGCGCTCGATACGGATCTGCCGACGCTCCCCGCCGGGCTGCGGCAGGGTGTCGAAGGCCTTCTTCTGGGAGGGCGTCAGCTGGGCGTAGAAGGCCCGCGTGGCCGCAGCGCGGCGGTCAAACTCCGCCAGACGCTCCACCAGCCTGGCGCGCTGGCGGTCGAGGCGGTCGGGGGTGGTCAGGGCCTTGGCGCGGGCTTCCGGCGCTGGCGGCGCAGGGGGCTTCCGGGAGGCCAGGAAGGACTTCAGCGCCGGTTCCTGGGCGGGGGTCAGCTGCAGGATGTCCCGCAGGCGCTGGGCCCTGGCCTCGGGGTCGGGCCGCTTCATCTCCATCATGCGCATGCCGCCGGGAGGCGGACCGCCCGGAGACGGGGACTGGGCGAAGGCGACAGTGGCGGCTGAGAGCGCGAGGACGGCGGCGAGGCCGGCGGCGCCAAAGGTGGAACGGATCATGTCTGTGCTCCTTGGATGCACCCCTTGTTCCCTCAAACGCGCCTCGACAGGCTTTCCGTCGCGGGTCCCCGCAGCGGGTCAGGACAGGGCGTTGCGGCAGGCCGCCGCCATGGCTAGCGGACCAAGGGCGACCGCGGCGGCGGCGTAGGCGCCGAGCAGGGCGACTCCGGCGCGCCAGGGCAGTCCGGCCGTGAAGGCGTCCAGGGCGCCTCCGCCAAAGATCACCGGGGGCACGAACAGCGGAAGGACGATCACGGCGGTCAGGAGTCCGCCCCGCCGGGCGCCGAGGCTCAGCGCCGCCCCGATCCCACCCGTGAAGGCGAAGGCCAGGCCGCCGGCGAGGGCGCAGGCGAAGAGCAGGGGCGCCAGGGTGGGAGAGGCGCCCAGGGCGATGGCCGCCACCGGCGCCAGCAGGGCCAGGGGCGCGCCCGTCGCCAGCCAGTGTCCCAGGCACTTCAGGGCGCAGGTGAACTCGAGGGCCAGGCCTGCATGAGCCATCAGGTCCAGGGCCCCGTCCTCAAAGTCGCGCTCGAACAGGCGCTCGAGGCCGAGGAGGGCGGAAAGGGCCAGGACCGTCCAGGCCGCGCCGGGTGCGATCTGCGCCAGCCGTTCAGGCTCAGGCCCAGAGGCCAGGGGCAGGAGAAGGGTCGCCCCCGCGAAGAAACCGCTGGTCACCAGGAGGCCGCCGCCGCGCCCCCAGGCGATCGCCATCTCCCGCTTGAGCAATTGCAGGGCGGCGCTCACGCGGTGATCTCCAGGGCGAGGGCCGCCAGGGGCAGGGGATCGTGCACCGCGGCGAGGATGAGCCCGCCGCTGGACAGGTGCCCGGCCATGATCTCCAGCGCCTCGGCGCGCCAGCGCCCATCAAGGGGGCTGAGGGGCTCATCCAGCAGCCAGAGCGGACGGGGCGCTGACAGGAGCCGGGCGAGCGCCAGTCTTCGCCTCTGGCCTGCGGACAACCGCCGCACTTCGAGGTCGAGAAGCCGATGCAGGTCGAGACGGCGGACGGCCGCCGCCATGGCCGATGGCGTCCCGCCCTGCCATCCCGTCCAGAAAGCCAGTTCCTCGCCAGCAGTGCGCGAGGCCTTGAGGCCGTCGAGATGGCCCAGGAGGTGCAGACTTGAGGCTCGTGCGCTGGCCGGGTCGGCGCCTCCGAAGGCAATGCGACCGGAATCGACGGCGCACAGGCCCGCCACGGCCCTCAGCAGGCTGGTCTTCCCCGAGCCATTGGCCCCGGTGAGGGCGCAGGCCTGGCCCGGCTCCATGCGGAGTCCCAGCCCCGAAAACAGCCGCCGCCCGCCCCGGGACAGGGCAAGGTCCTCGATGTGCAGGGACAGGCTCATGAATTCCTCCCGGCGCGCGCATGGACGCGGACCCGCCGAAGGGCTATGACGCCGGCGGCTGCACTCGTCCCGGAGGGCGTTCGCGGCGCCGGGGCGAACGCTGTGTGTCCGCCCACCAGGGCGCGCGATCTCCGGTTCGATAGGTGTGCGGTCCGGAACAGAGGAAGGATCCCTGACATGGCGTCAATCGACAGCCTCAAGACCCGCCGCGAACTCACGGTGGGAGACAAGACCTACGTCTACTACAGCCTTCCGGCCGCCGAGGAAGCCGGTCTTGCCGGCGTATCGCGACTCCCGGCCTCGATGAAGGTGCTGCTGGAGAACCTGCTGCGAAACGAGGATGGCGACACCGTCGGCGCCGACGACCTCAAGGCCCTCGCCGCCTGGCTCGACAACAAGGGCGCCGTAGAGCACGAGATCAGCTTCCGTCCCGCCCGGGTGCTGATGCAGGACTTCACCGGCGTTCCGGCGGTGGTCGACCTGGCCGCCATGCGCGACGCCATGACCAAGCTCGGCGCCGATCCCGAGAAGATCAACCCGCTGAACCCCGTCGACCTGGTCATTGACCACTCGGTGATGGTCGACCATTTCGGCACCTCCAAGGCCTTCGGCGAGAACGTCGAGCGCGAGTACGAGCGCAACATCGAGCGCTACCGCTTCCTGCGCTGGGGCTCGTCGGCCTTCAACAACTTCCGCGTCGTGCCCCCCGGCACCGGCATCTGCCACCAGGTGAACCTGGAGTACCTGGCCCAGACCGTCTGGACCGGCGACGAGGACGGCGCCGCCCTGGCCTACCCCGACACGGTTGTCGGCACCGACTCCCACACCACCATGATCAACGGCCTGGCCGTCCTGGGCTGGGGCGTGGGCGGTATCGAGGCCGAGGCGGCCATGCTCGGCCAGCCCATCCCCATGCTGATCCCCGAGGTCATCGGCTTCCGCCTGGACGGCGAAATGCCCGAGGGCGCCACGGCCACCGACCTGGTGCTGACCGTCACCCAGATGCTCCGCAAGAAGGGCGTGGTGGGCAAGTTCGTCGAGTTCTTCGGTCCAGGCCTCGCCGGCCTGACCCTCGAGGACCAGGCGACCATCGCCAACATGGCCCCGGAATACGGCGCCACCTGCGGCTTCTTCCCGGTCACCAGGGCCACCGTCGACTACCTGCGCGCCACCGGCCGCGACTCCGCCCGGGTCGACCTGGTCGAGGCCTACGCCAAGGCCCAGGGCCTGTGGTCCGAGCCCGGCGACGCCGAACCCGTCTTCACCGACACCCTCGAGCTGGACCTGGGCTCTGTGCTGCCCTCCCTGGCCGGCCCGAAGCGGCCCCAGGACCGGGTCCTGCTAAGCGACGCCGCCTCCGAGTTCCGCGCCGCCCTCGGCAAGGAGTTCGGCCGTGAACCCGGCGCCCCGCGCGCCGCAGTGAAGGGCGAGTCCTACGACCTCGGCGACGGGGACGTGGTGATCGCCGCCATCACCTCCTGCACCAACACCTCCAACCCCAGCGTCCTGATCGCCGCCGGCCTCGTGGCCAAGAAGGCGGTGGAGAAGGGCCTGAAGGTGAAGCCCTGGGTGAAGACCTCCCTCGCCCCCGGAAGCCAGGTGGTCACCGACTACCTGAAGGCCGCCGGCCTGACCAAGAGCCTGGACGCCCTCGGCTTCAACCTGGTCGGCTATGGCTGCACCACCTGCATCGGCAATTCCGGGCCCCTGCCCGAGGCCATCTCCGAGACCATCCAATCCACGGACCTGGTGGCCTGCTCGGTCCTGTCGGGGAACCGTAACTTCGAGGGTCGGGTCAATCCGGACACCCGGGCCAACTACCTGGCCTCACCGCCCCTGGTCGTGGCCTACGCCCTGGCCGGGAACATGCTCATCGACCTCGCCAACGACCCGATCGGCGAGGGCAAGGACGGCAAGCCTGTCTACCTGAAGGACATCTGGCCGACCTCGGCCGAGGTCGCCGAACTGCAGCGCAAGCACGTCACCCAGAAGATGTTCGCCACCCGCTATTCCGACGTCTTCAAGGGCGACAAGAACTGGCAGGGCATCAAGGTGGCCGGCGGCCAGACCTATGCCTGGGACGTGGGCTCCACCTACGTCCAGAACCCGCCCTACTTCCAGGACATGAAGATGGAGCCCGAGCCGGTCACGGACGTGATCGAGGCCCGGATCCTGGGCGTGTTCGGCGACTCCATCACGACCGACCACATCTCGCCTGCCGGTTCGATCAAGGCCAGCTCCCCCGCCGGAGTCTACCTGCGCGAGCGCCAGGTGCCGACCACCGAGTTCAACTCCTACGGCGCCCGCCGCGGGAACCATGAGGTGATGATGCGGGGCACCTTCGCCAACATCCGCATCCGCAACCGCATCACCCCGGAGATCGAGGGCGGCGTGACCCGTCACTTCCCCTCCGGCGACACCATGGCGATCTACGACGCCGCCATGCGCTACCAGGCTGAAGGCCGGCCCATGGTGATCTTCGCGGGCAAGGAGTACGGCACGGGCTCGTCCCGCGACTGGGCCGCCAAGGGCACCAAGCTGCTGGGCGTCCGGGCGGTCATCGCCGAGAGCTTCGAGCGCATCCATCGGTCCAACCTGGTCGGCATGGGCGTCCTGCCCCTGCAGTTCATCCAGGACGGCTGGCAGAAGCTGAACCTGACCGGCGAGGAGATCGTCTCCATCCGCGGCCTCTCTGACCTGTCGCCTCGGCGGCAGCTGACGGTCGAGCTCTATCGCGCCGGCGACGGTCGGATCGCCCGGTTCCCGGGGCGCTGCCGGATCGATACGCCGACCGAGCTGGAGTACTTCCGCAACGGCGGCGTGCTGAACTACGTTCTTCGGAACCTGGCGCGCGACGCCCAGGGCTGAATCTCCCCGCCGCGCAGCCCTTTTCCAAGGGCGTGCGGCGGGAGGACTTCACGTCTTCTTGATCGGGCGCGTCTGACAACTGGGATTATGTGCGGGCCGATGCGAGGAGCCCTTATCGCCTGTTTCCTGGTTCTTGCGCCCGCCTTGGCCCAGGCGGCGACGCGTGCGCCTGTCATCGTCGAACTCTACACCGCACAAGGCTGCGCCTCCTGCACGGGCGCTGGGGAGGTCATGGAAGCGCTGTCGTCCCGCCGCGACGTGCTGCCCCTGACCTTCAGTGTCGACTACTGGGACTATCTGGGGTGGACGGACACCCTCGCGCGTCCTGAATTCGCAAGACGCCAGAAGGCCTACATCGACCGTTTCGAACTTGGGGAGCCCTACACGCCCCAGGTTGTCGTCGACGGACGCGGGCAGGGCGGCGCCCTGGAGCCGGAGCTGCTGGAAACCCTGATCGCCCGGGCGGCCCAGGCCCCCGGGGGACCCCGGATCAGCCTGACGGCGGCCCGGGCCAGGGTCGCCGCCGGTCGGGCCCCGAGAGGCGGCGCAGAGGTCTGGATGGTGAGGTACGATCCAAGACCGCGGAGCGTCCAGGTCAGGCGAGGCGACAACCGCGGTCAGACAGTCGTGGCGGTCAACGCCGTCCGGGAACTCCGGAGACTGGGAACCTGGCGAGGCCGAGATCTGGCCTGGAACCTGCCCGAGGCGTCGGAGCCCGGCCTTGTCACCGTCGTGGTCGTCCAGGCGCCGCGCGGCGGACGCATCCTGTCTGCAGAACGAAGCCAGCCTTCCGCCTGAGGCGCGCCGCTTCGAAGGGACGGGCTGGGGTGTCGGCTGGACCTCGAAGCGACCCCGGACGGGGGGCTGGGGGGGCTGTTCAGAAGCCCGGGATTCGGTTCCGGCCAGCCGACGAAGACACCCTCGGGGAGCTATCGGGCGGCCTCGCGACCGAAATAAGGTCTTTTCGCGGCCTGTTGTGTGCCCGCGTGGCGATTGCCCGATGCAACGAGGGGGGGCTAACCTGCCTGCATGTCGGCGGACTCTTTCCCGGCGGCCGGATCTCCGGGCCGCGTCTTCTTCGAGCGTGCGGAGTTCACCCGCATCCTGAACCTTTACGGACGCATGGTCGCGGCCGGCGAGTGGAAGGACTACGCCATCGATCCCCTGCCTGACGCCTGCGTGTTCTCGGTCTTTCGCCGGTCTTCCGAGGCCCCTGCCTACCGGATCGAAAAACGCCCGGCCCTGGCCCGCCGCCAGGGCGCCTGGGCGGTGATTGGCGAAGGCGGCATGATCCTGAAGCGGGGCCATGACCTGGCCCAGGTGCTCACCGTGTTCGACTCCCGCAGGTTCCGCGTCGTCGACTGAGCCGAAAGGAAAAGGGCCCCGGCGGTCTCCCGCCGGGGCCCGGATCCGGAACGTCTTGGTTCGTCAGCGGCGCTCGCCCAGCAGGCTGAGCAGGAACTGGAACAGGTTGATGAAGTTCAGGTAGAGGCTCAGGGCCCCGTAGTTGGTGGCCACGGCCGTTGAGCCTTCATCGCCGCCAAGGTCGTAGTACATCATCTTCAGGCGCTGGGTGTCGAAGGCGATCAGGCCCGCGAAGATGAAGACGCCGAGGACGCTGATGACGAAGCTCATCATGGGCAGCTTCAGGAAGATGTTGACCAGAGAGGCCAGGATCAGGCCGATCAGGCCGACGATCAGGAAGCTGCCAAGGCCTGAGAGGTCACGCTTGGTGGCGTAGCCGTAAAGGGACAGGGCCGCGAAGGCGATGGCGGTGATCAGGAAGGTCGAGGCCAGAGCCTGACCGGTGTAAACCAGGGTGAGGACGCCCAGGGAGGCGCCCATCAGGACGACGATGCTCCAGTAGGCGATGGCCGCGCCCCGGGGGGTCTGCCCGCCCTTGGAGAAACTTGAGAAGAGGATGATGGCGAGGGGCGCGAAGCTGACGATCAAGCCCAGAGGGGTCATGCCCGCCATCCGCCCGTCGGCGGAGACGGTGTACATCAGGTCGCGCACCGGCGGGAACATGCCGGTGAACCAGGCCATGGCGCCGGAAACCACCAGGCCCAGTGCAACCTTGTTGTAGACGCCGAGCATGAACTGTCGCAGGCCGGCGTCGACGGCCATGTCGGCGCGATCCACCAGAACGGTATGGGCCGACCTGTTGTTGAAGTCGTTCATCGAACGAGGGTCCTTTCCGTTCGCCCGGAGCGGGCGTGGGGAGAATATCGGTGCAGCGCGCGTCTTGTGCAAGCATATCGCGAAGGTAGGCTGTCGCCATGATCCGTCTGTTCGCCGCCCTGAGTCTGCCGGACGAGGTCGCTGAGGCGTTGGCCCCCTTCCAGCAGAACCTGCGCGGCGCCGACTGGCGTCCCCGTGAGGATCTTCACATCACCCTGAAGTTCGCAGGAGACCTGCCCGGGAACCTTGCCGATGATCTCGACGCCGAACTCTCCAGGATCGGCGGCGCGCCCCTGACCCTTCATCTCGCCGGGGCCGGCGCCTTCGGAGAGGGGCGCGACATTCACGCGGTCTGGGCCAGGGTGGCGCCTTCCGCGCCCCTGTCCCGGCTGGCGCGCGCATGTGAGATCGCAGGACGGCGCGCAGGTCTGCCGCCCGACGCCCGGACCTATACGCCTCACGTCACCCTCGCCTACCTGAACCGTCCTTCGCCGGAGGCTGTGGCCGGATGGCTCAGCTTCGCCGAGGTCCTGAGGACGCCGGAATTCCGGGTCGACAGCTTCGGGCTGTATTCAAGCTGGCGCGGTCCCGACGGATCACGCTATCGGCTGGAGCGCAGTTATCCGCTCGACCGCCGGGCGGACCCCGCCTGAGGAGCCGCCCATGCCCGACTGGATCTCCGCCATCATCCTCGGCGTGGTCGAGGGGCTGACCGAGTTCATCCCGGTTTCGTCCACCGGGCACCTGCTACTGACCAAGACCCTCCTGGGCCTGCCCCCGGGCTTCTGGGACACCTTCATCGTCCTGATCCAGCTGGGGGCCATACTGGGGGTGGTCGCCCTCTATTTCCGCAAGCTCTGGGATGTCGCGGTCAGCCTGCCGGTCTCAGAAAGGTCTCGCCACTTCGCCCTGTCGGTCTTCGTGGCCTTCCTGCCGGGCGCGCTGGCCGGCGCCCTCCTGCATGACGTCATTAAGGAGGTGCTCTTCGAGAGCCCCCGGCTGATCTGCTGGTCCCTCATCATCGGCGGCGTGGTCCTGCTGGTCATCGATCGCCGGGCCCCGGCCCCGCGGGAGACCGACGCCATGGCGCTCAGCCTCAGGACATCCCTGCTGGTCGGGCTCTTCCAGACCCTGGCCCTGATCCCGGGTGTCTCGCGTTCCGGCGGCACCATCGTGGGGGCCATGCTGATGGGAGTAGAGAAGCGCGCGGCGGCGGAGTTCTCGTTCTTCCTGGCCATGCCGACCATGGCCGGCGCCTTCGTCCTCGACTTCTGGTCCAGCCGGGGCGACTTGCAGGGCGACCGGATCGGCCTTCTGGCCCTCGGTTTCGCCGTCAGCTTCGTGGTCGGTTATGCGGTGGTGAAGGTCATGCTGGAGATCGTCAGCCGGCGCGGGTTCGCCCCGTTCGGCTGGTGGCGCATCCTGGTGGGGGGGGCAGGCTTGGCGCTCCTGGGGGCTGGCTGAGCCCGGGGCTCAGGCGGCGGCGAACTGGCCGCCCTTGCGGAAACGATAAAGGTAGGTCGGCAGGATGGCCTCGACCGTCTCGGGTGCGATTCCCAGCTCCGCCAGGCCTGGCGCCTGGCCGGAGACGACGTTGTCGGTCTTCAGCAGCTCCACCTGGTCGGCGGTCAGGGGCGGGGCCACCGGAGTCAGGGCGAAAGGCGCGCACAGGGTCCCGATCAGGCCCGCCGCCGCAAAGGGCAGGGGCGCATAGAGCCTCCGACGGCCGGTCTCCTTCTGGATCAAGTCCAGGATCTCCCGGAAGGTGAAGATGCCCGGCCCGCCCAGCTCGAAGGTCTGGCCGGCGTACTGCGGGTCCAGGGCGACCGTCGCGGCGGCCTGGGCCAGGTCGCCGACGTAGACGGGCTGGAAGCGCGTCCTTCCACCGCCGATCAGGGGCAGGAAGGGGCTGGCGGCGGCCATCTCACCGAACTTGTTGAAGAAGTTGTCATCCGGGCCAAAGACGATGGAGGGGCGGAGGATCACCGCCGAGGGCAGGACGTCGCGGATGGCGGCTTCTCCTGCAGCCTTCGACCGGGCGTAGCGGGAGGCGGAGGTCGGGTCCGCTCCAAGGGCCGACATCTGGACAAGGCGGGCGCCAGCGTCGGAAGCGGCCTGGGCGAGGGTCCGCGCGGCGTCCACATGCACCGCCTGGAAGGTCTGGCGGCCGGTTTCGTAGAGCAGTCCCACGAGGTTGATCACCGCGTCGGCGCCCTGCACGGCCCGGGCCACGGAGCCGGCGTCGCGCACATTGGCCTGAACGACCTCGACCTGCCCCACATCACCCATGAGGCGCATGGCGTGGGCCAGGTGGGGCTGGCGCACAGCCACCCGGATACGGGCGCCGCGCCGGGCCAGCGCCCGGACGATCTGGGTCCCGATGAAACCAGAGCCGCCGAAGACGGTGACGAGATCGGGCATGATGGTGAGGCTCCGGGGGTCGCGACAGGAGTGTGGGGATAGACGATGGCCGGCCAGCCTGCAATCGGCCCGGCGCCTTGCCGCGCATGCCCGTTGACCCGACCGGGACTTGGCCCTAAGGAAGCGCCCTCGCACGGTCCGACGGATCGGGCCCAGGTGGCGGAATTGGTAGACGCGCTGGCTTCAGGTGCCAGTGGCTTAACGGCCGTGAAGGTTCGAGTCCTTTCCTGGGCACCACCGTTCCCTTTCGGGGGACGAAGCACAATCAACCGGCGGAGACGGCGGACCGTGGCGAACTACCTGCATGAAGGCGATCTTCCCGACGGCCTCTTCGGGGGAGTCGCCTCCGTCGCCGTGGATTCGGAGACCATGGGCCTGCGGCTGGGCCGGGATCCCCTTTGCGTGGTCCAGCTCTCGGCCGGCGACGGCGACGCCCACCTCGTCCGCCTTTCCCGCCCGGACTATGAGGCGCCCAACCTCAAGGCTCTTCTCGCGGACCTGGCGGTGACCAAGATCCTGCACTTCGGCCGCTTCGACATCGCCATGTTCCGCCTGCACCTGGGCGTGGTCACCGCGCCGGTCTACTGCACCAAGATCGCCTCCAAGCTGGCCCGGACCTACACCGACAAGCATGGCCTGAAGGACCTGTCCCGGGAACTTCTCGGGGTCGACATGTCCAAGGTGCAACAGAGCTCGGACTGGGGCGCCCCGACCCTGTCTCCCGAGCAGATCGCCTACGCCGCCTCAGACGTCCTGCACCTGCATCGCCTGCGCGAGCGGCTGGACGACATGCTGCGCCGGGAAGGCCGCGCCGAACTGGCCGAGGCCTGCTTCCAGTTCCTGCCCCACCGCGCCCTGCTCGACCTGGCCGGCTGGGAGGAAACCGACATCTTCGCCCATGCCTGACGCCGGCCCGGAACAGCGGTCGTGACGGACGAGGCGATCCTGCCCACCGTGCGACGCGCCCGGGAGGCGGACGCCTGGCGGCGCCGTTCGCGCCGGGTGCGACAGTTGCGTCGGCTTCTTCCCGCGCTGGTCGGCCTGATCCTGCTGGTGTTGGCGGGCTACCTGGCCCAGGCCATGTTCGCTGCGCCGAGGACCCGTCCCGTCGAGGCCAACACGCCGATCCAGCTGGTGAGCCCGAAGTTCGTCGGCCAGGACCGGAAGGGGCGGCCCTTCACGCTGACAGCCCGGACTGCGACCCGCGACCCCGCCGACTATGACCGGGTGATCCTGGACCAGCCCGTGCTGGTCCTGCGCCGTGACCCGGGAGAGCCCATCCGGGTCTCCGCCCGGACCGGCGACTTCAACGAATCCGACCACATCCTGAAGCTTGCGGGGGATGTCCGCCTGAACAGTGGGGATATCAGTTTCGCCACAGGGGCCTCGACCTTCGACACGGCCCTCGGCGAACTGGTCGGAGATGGCGCCATCCAGGGCGTGGGGTCGCTTGGAGAAATCAACGCGAAGTCCTATGGCGTATACGACAGGGGCGACCGCCTCGTGTTCGGCGGCGGGGTCAGCACCCGCCTCGAGCCGAGGTCCGGGCCCTGAACGCAGGGACGATCGACCATGAGAGATCCGAAAGGCGTCGCGTTGGCGGCTGCGACCCTGGCCCTGGTGGCGGCGGCGCCCTTGGGCGCGCAGGCCCAGCTGGCCCGGAATTCCAAGGCGCCGGTGGATATCACCGCAGACCAGCTGGAACTTGTGAACAGCCAGTGCTCGGCCATCTACCGCGGCGGCGCCGAGGCCCTGCAGGAGACCAGCCGGCTCCGCGCCGACCAGTTGAAGATCGTCTATGCCCCGGCTGCGGAAGGTGCGGGGAGGAACGGCTGCAGCAGCGACCTGCTGCGCATGGAGGCGACGGGCTCGGTCTTCTACGTCACCCCCGAGCAAAGGGTGCGCGGCGATCAGGCGCTCTACGACGCCAAGGCCCAGACCCTCACGGTCACCGGATCCGTCGTCGCCTCCCGGGGGCAGGACGTCATGAAGGGCGGCCGGCTGGTGGTGAACACCGTCTCGGGCGACGCGCGCATGGAGGGCGGGACAGACCGCAGCAGCCGGCGCGTGCGTACGGTCATTTATCCGGGCGCCAGCCCCGATTCGCCGAGATAGGGGTCCCATGACGACGCCGGAACAGGATGGACTGGTCGTCGACCGGATCGGCAAGACCTACCGCGGCCGCGCGGTCGTCAAGGGCGTGTCCCTCCGGCTGGGCCGGGGCGAGGTGAAGGGACTCCTCGGCCCCAACGGCGCCGGCAAGACGACCTGCTTCTATATGATCACCGGCCTGGTGGCCGCCGACGAGGGCGCCATCTGGCTGGATGGCGAGGACATCACGGGCCAGCCCATGTACCAGAGGGCGCGGATGGGTCTGGGCTACCTGCCGCAGGAGCCTTCCATCTTCCGGGGCATGACGGTGGAGGAGAACGTCATGTCCGTGGTCGAGTTGCGTGAGCCGGATATGCGCCGGGCCCGGGAGACGGTGGCGGGCCTCCTGGCGGAACTGCGGATCGACCACCTGCGCAAGTCGCCGGCGGTCTCCCTGTCCGGCGGGGAGCGGCGGCGGGTGGAGATCGCCCGCGCCCTGGCGTCTGAGCCCGCCTACATGCTCCTGGACGAGCCCTTCGCCGGCATCGACCCGCTGGCCATCGCCGACATCCGCGAGGTGATCGGATACCTGAAGGCGCGCGGCATCGGCATCATGATCACCGACCACAATGTCCGGGAGACTCTGGACATCATCGACCGGGCGGCCATCATCCATGCGGGTGAGCTCCTGCTCGAGGGCACGCCTGCCGAGATCGTCGACAATCCCGAGGTCCGACGCGTCTATCTCGGGGAAGAGTTCGCCTGACGCCCCTCCGGCGCCGGCGAGGGGGAAAGCATGGTCGCCACGCCGAGAAACGCCGTCGTCATCCTGCTCGACAGCCTGAACCGGCACATGCTGGGGGCCTATGGCGGGACCGAGTTCGCGACCCCGAACCTGGACGCCTTCGCCCGGACGGCCGTGCGGTTCGACAACCACCATACCGGTTCCCTGCCCTGCATGCCGGCGCGGCATGACATCCTGTGCGGGGCCCTCGACTTCCTCTGGCGTCCCTGGGGATCGGTGGAGATCTGGGAAGACGCCATCACCTACGAGTTGCACAAGGCTGGCGTCATCTCGCAGCTGGTCTCGGACCACCCGCACCTTTTCGAGACGGGTGGCGAGAACTACCATGTCGACTTCACGGCCTGGGCCTATGAGCGCGGCCACGAGGGCGACCCCTGGAAGACCCGGCCTGATCCCTCCTGGGCCGGGGCGCCGATCTTCGGCCGTGACCACATGCCCTACCACGACAGCCGGGGCTGGTTCCGGGACGAGTCGGACTTCCCCGGACCCCGCACCATGACGGCCGCCGCCCGGTGGATCGAGGACAACGCCGGCTGGCACGACCGGTTCTTCCTCTTCATCGATGAGTTCGATCCGCACGAGCCCTTCGACACCCCTGAGCCCTGGGCCTCGATGTATGACCCGGATTACGAGGGCCCGCCGATGATCTGGCCGCCCTACATGCAGGGTGCGGTGGAGAAGGGGGTCCTGAGCCCGGCTGCAGCGCGCCGGCTGCGGGCCAGCTACGGCGCTAAGCTGTCGATGATCGACCACTGGCTGGGCCGGGTCCTTGGGGCCATCGAGGAAAAGGGCCTGGCCGAGGACACCCTGGTCATGGTCTGCACCGACCACGGGCATTACCTCGGCGAGAAGGACATCTGGGGAAAGCCCGGCGTGCCCATCTACAACACCCTCGGCCACATTCCCCTCATGGTCCGCCATCCGGGGATCGCCCCGGGGGCCTGCGACGCCCTGACCACCAGCGTCGACATCTTCGCCACCCTGGCCGACCTGTTCGGGGTGCAGGTGCGCCAGCGGACCCATGGCCGCTCCCTGCTTCCCCTGCTGCGCGGCGAGGTCGGCTCGGTCCGCGACCATCTCCTGACCGGGGTCTGGGGGCGGGAGGTTCATCTGGTCACGCCGGAGTGGAAGTACGCCCGGGCCGCCGCCGGGGCCAACGCACCCCTCTCCATGATGTCGAATCGGTGGTCGACCATGCCGACCCACCTGATCGACCGCCATGTCGCCCTGCCGCTACCGGATCACCGCGCCTTCCTGGACCGGATGCCCGGCTCCGACATCCCGGTCATCCACCAGCCATATGCCGCCGGCGATCCCTTGCCCTTCTGGGCTCGCACCCGGTCTTCGGGACACTATCTGTTCGACAGGACCTCCGATCCCGGAGAAGTTCGCAACCTGGCCGGGGGGGCGCAGGAGGCCGAGGCGGCGCGCCGCCTGAGCCAGGCCCTCAAGGCGATCGACGCCCCGGAGTCGCAGTTCGT
>CANGRP010000014.1 GCA_947456005.1 Caulobacteraceae bacterium | reverse complement strand
GCGCAAAGGATTCCGCCAGGCCCGCAAGGAGGCTGTAGAGGGCGAGAGGGAGGGTCACACCACCTCGTCGGGCGCGAGTTCGCAGTCCAGCTCGCCCGTCTCGACCTGGAGCGTGGCGTGGTCGATCCCGAAGGTCTCCTCAAGGCCGCGGGCAGTCTCGGCGAGGAAGGCGTCGGACGATCCTCCCTCGGGCCGGACCAGGTGGGCGGTGAGGGCGGTGCGGGTGGTCGAGAGGGACCAGACGTGAAGGTCGTGGACCTCAGCCACCCCGGGCCGGGCGGCGAGCCAGGCCCGGACCTGGGTCACGTCGATCCCCGGCGGCGCGGCGTCCATGGCCATGGCGGCGGAGTCCCTCAGCAGTCCCCAGGCGCCGGACAGGATGACCGCCACGATGACCAGGCTGAGGACGGGATCCAGCCACTCTAGGCCGCCGGTCAGAAGCATGAGGCCGGCCGAGACCACCACGGCGGCCGAGACGGCCGCGTCGGCGATCATGTGCAGGAAGGCGCCCCGGACGTTGAGGTCATGCTGGCCGCGCAGGAAGAGAAGGGCGGTCAGGGTGTTGATGACCACGCCGATGGCGGCGGTGATCAGAACGGGTCCGGCGGCGACCGGGCTGGGGGAGGCGATCCTCTGGACGGCCTCCCAACCTATCGCGCCTACAGCGGCGACCAGCAGGATGCCATTGGTCACCGAGGCCATGATGGTGGCCTTGCTAAGGCCATAGGTGTGCCGTGCGCCAGGGCGACGGCGCGCCAGGACTGTGGCGCCCCAAGCGAGGATCAGGGCCAGGACGTCGGCGGCGTTGTGTCCGGCGTCCGCCAGGAGGGCGAGCGACCCAGAGACGATCCCAACCCCGGCCTCCACCGCGACAAACCCGGCGTTAAGGAGGATTCCGAGGGCGAAGGCGCCGCCAAAGTCCTTGGGAAGGTGCCCGTGATGGCCATGCCCGTGATGGCCGTGGCCGTGATGAGCGTGTCCATGGTGGGGATGTGGGTGGGGCCCGCGCCAGGCGTCCGGCCCCGCGTGATCATGGCCGTGCGCCTTATCCCGGTCGTGGTGGGCGTGATCGTGCGGCATGGCCCCTGTGTCTCACCCACCCGACGCCGGATCAACCGATGCGCGCGCCATAAGGGATTCCGCCCGGCGGGTGGCGGCCGACAGCCGTGCGGACCAGTCTGCCCTCAGCGCGTCGATCTCGGCCTCGCCGGCGTCGGCGGGAACGTGGAAGGGCCCCTCCCAGATGCAGACCCCACGGCCAAAGGGCGCGGCGACCATGGCGCGGTCCCAGAGGCTCTCCAACTGAATGGACGGGGAGACCGCAAGGCCGGTGAGGAAGATGGGCGCGCCCGTACGCTTGGCGATCTGCAGGGCGCCCGCGGCGATCTCTTCGTTCGGCCCCCGCGGCCCATCCGGGGTGATGATCAGCACGCCGCCGCCGGCCACATGCTGGACCGCCTCCCGGAAGGCCGCCACAGCGGCCCGCGCCTTGGCCGAGTCGCCCTTCTTGGCGGTCGACATGCGGATGGCGGGGAAGCCGGCGTACTCCAGGGCAAGGGCCACAAACTCTCCGTCGGAGGAGGGGGACACCAGGCAGCGCCGGCTGTCCTTCCGCCACCAGGTCGCAGCCATGCCCAGGCAGATGGGGATGCGGCCGTGCCAGAACAGGCCGATGGCGCCCTGGCCTGAAGCGAACATAGGCTCCAGGGCCTCCAGGCCCTCATGCCGCCAGCGCGTGGTGCGTCGGATCAGGATCAAGTAGCCGGCGAGCATCCGTCCCAGGACGGCCTGAACCCCGGGCCTGCGCAGGAGCCCTTTCATGCGGGCCCCTCCAGGGTCTCGAGGTCGCCGGCGCCGACAAGGCGGGCGTATACGCCGCCCGCGGCGACCAGTGTGTCGTGTGTCCCGCTCTCGGCGATCCGTCCCTGGTCCAGCACATAGATGCGGTCGGCGTTCCGGACCGTGGACAGGCGGTGGGCCACCAGAAGCGTGGTCCGGCCCTCCATGAGCCTGGCCAGGGCGGCCTGGACCTGGGCCTCGCTCTCCACGTCCAGGGCGCTGGTCGCCTCGTCGAGGAGCAGGATGGGCGCATCCTTGAGGAAGGCCCGAGCGATCGCGATACGCTGCCGCTGGCCCCCCGATAGCCTCAGGCCCGCCTCTCCGGCGGGCGTGTCGTAGCCCTGGGGCAGGGCCAGGATGAAGTCATGGGCGGCGGCGGCCCGGGCGGCGGCCTCGATCTCGTCCTGCGAGGCCTCTGGACGCGCATAAGCGATGTTGGCGCGGAGCGTGTCGTCGAAGAGGAAGGGTTCCTGGGTGACCAGAGCGATCCGCCGCCGGAGTGAGGCCAGGGTCAGGTCGCGCACGTCGCGCCCGTCCAGGGTCACCCGGCCCCCGGTCACGTCGTAGAAGCGCGGGATCAGGTTCAGCAGGGTGGACTTGCCCCCGCCGGAGGGCCCGACCAGGGCCACGGTCTCTCCCCGCTCAACTGTCAGGCTGACGCCCGAGAGAACTTCGGGGCCCTCCCCATAGGCGAAGCGGACCGCCTCGAAAGACACCCGGCCCTCGCCCCGGGGCGTCTCGATGGCGCCTGGTCGGTCGCCCACCTCGGGCTCGACGTCGAGGGCTGCATAGAGGCGGCGGGCGGCGGACAGGCCTTCCGAGAACACGGTCTGAAGGTTGGCCAGCTGGCGCAGGGACTGGGAGGCGAGGGCCAGGGCGCCGATGAAGGCCACGAAGGCGCCGGGATTCATTCCGCCGTCCTGCGACCGCACGCCCGCCCAGGCCATGACCGCGGCCGTGATCAGGGTCATCAGGGTCTCGGTGGCCGGCGCGGCGCGGGCCCTGGCGTTGGCGCCCCTGACCAGGAAAGCCTGCCGGCGGTGCACCACTTCAGCGACCCGGGATTCTTCGAAGGCCTCCCGGTTCTCGATCTTGACCACCCGTACGCCGTCCAGGCTCTCCATGATGGCGGTGGACAGGGCTGAGGTCTCCACCATGGCGCCCTGGGCAGCCCTTGAGGATCTTCGGGCGTAGCGGCGCATGATCAGGCTTGCGACCGGGGCGGCGACAATCAAGGCGAGGGAGAGGACCAGGTCGTTGGAAACCATCACGCTGACCGCCCCGACGACGGTCAGGGCGTGCTGGGTGTAGTTGATCACGCCTGCGGTCGCCGCCTCGCGGATCAGACCGGCGTCATAGAGGACCGAGGAGACGAAGGATCCCGAATGCTGTGAGCGCAGCCGGGCCAGGTCCGCCCGGACCAGCCTGCCGAAGAGCTGGACCTGGACATCGCCCACGACGGCGTTGCCGATCCGGTTCACGAGGGTGGCCTGGAGGACCTGGGCGAGACCGCGGGCAATGGCGAGGCCGGCGATCGTCAGGGGGATCACCAGCAGGGCGCCCGGCTTGGGCGTTCCCAGAAGGTCATTAATCGCCGGCTCCAGGATCTGGACCAGCTTGGCGCTCAGAATAGCGACCACGACGGCGGCGAGCCCCGCGAGGGCGAGGCCTGGCCAGCGGGGCGCAAGGTAGACACGCCAGGTCCTGGCGAGGATCTCGCGGCTGGACAGCCGGTCCGGATCAGCCTGAGCGTTCATCGTGCTGGGGTCGGCCCTTGGGCCGGGGAAGTCAAGATGTCGCCCGGGAGCCCGATGTCGGCGGGCTTTGCGGTGCGGCGCCGGCGCCCTAGATAGGAGGCCGACTCAGGAGCCCCGTCTTGGCGGACTATGACCTCACCACGCCGAAGGGGCGGCGGCGCGCCTACCTTGACTATCTGCTCAAGGACCACGCCTTCCTGCGCCTGCGCTTCTCCAACGCCCATGCGGTGTCAGAGGAACTTTACCGGGCCAACCAGCCCTGGCCGTTCCAGCTTGAGGCGTGGAAGGCGCGCGGGATCCGCACGGTGGTCAACCTGCGCGGCGGGTTCGACGCCAGTTTCTACGCCCTGGAGAAGGATGCCTGCGCGCGCCTCGGCCTGAACCTTGTGGACTTCACCATCACCTCAAGGGAGGTCCCGAGCCGTGCCCGGGTTCACGGCGCCAAGGCCTTGTTCGAAAGCCTGGAGTACCCCGCCCTCATGCATTGCAAGTCGGGGGCGGACCGGGCGGGGATCATGAGCGTGCTCTACCTGCACTTCAGGAAGGGTGTGCCGATCCGCGAGGCCCTGGCCCAGCTCAGCCTGAAGTACCTGCACGTGAAGGCGGGCAAGACCGGCGTTCTGGACTATACCTTCGAGCGCTACCTCGCCGAGGGCGAGGCGGCCGGCCAGACCTTCCTGGAGTGGGTGGACAGCCCGGCCTACGACCCGGACGCCATCAAGGCGGACTTCCGGTCGAACATGTGGGGCCGGGCCCTGACGGAGATCCTTTTGCGCCGCGAGTAGCTCAGTGGGCGTGGTCGTCGGCGTGTTCGTCCGAGTCCGGGTCCAGCAGCTTGTGGGCGTGGATGATGAAGTAGCGCATCAGGGCGTTGTCCACCGTCGACTGGGCCTTGGCCCGCCAGGCGTCGACCGCCTCCTGGTAGCTGGCGTAGGCGCCGACCAGGTCGATCTTCGAGAGGTCGCGGAACTCGACCGTGTCGACGTCAACGAGCTCGCCGCCGATGACGAGGTGAAGCAGCTGGCGATGGGGCATGCGTTCGACTCCTGAAATCCCTTTCCTTCCCGGGGGATATAGGCCCGCAGGGGTTAAGGATCAGTGGACCCTTCCTGGAATTCACCCGTTTGGGGTTCTTCCATGCCAGGATTGACGTCAGAGGGGTATCACGACCCCCGAAGTCGCTCCGGAGAGGGTTCTATTTGCCGGCGATCGACAGATTGTCGACCAGCAGGGAGGGAGCGTTGGCGGAACCGCGGAGCTCCAGGTCAGAGCCCGGGATCAGACGTGCGTAGATATCGGGCAGGGCGCCCGCCACGGTGATCTCCGAGACCGGGTAGGCGATCTCCCCGTTCTCGAACCAGAAGCCCGAGCACCCGACCGACCAGTCGCCCGTATTGGCGTTCAGCGAGGGGCCGAACATGGAGGTCACCAGCAGCCCGGTCCCGGCGTCTGACATCAGGCCGGCGAGGTCGCGGTCCCCGGGCTCAAGGGTCAGGTTGGATATGCCCACACCTGCGGGGCCTGCGGATCCCCTGGACGCATGTCCGGTCAGGGCCATGCCGAGTTGCCGCGCCGAGGCGGCGTTCTGGAGCCAGGTGGTCAGTACGCCCTTGTCCACCAGGGCGGTGCGCCGGTTCATGGCGCCCTCATCATCGAAGGGTGAGGAGCCCAGGCCTCGGGGTCGGTGAGGGTCGTCGATCAGGTTCACCCCAGGGGCGAAGACGGCCTGGCCGAGGCGATCCTTCAGGAAGGAGACCCCGCGGGCGACCGAAGGCCCGCTGATGGCGCCAAGGAAGGGGCCGATGAGCGAGGTGGCGATCCGGTTCTCGAAGATGACCGGCGCGGTGGTTGAGGCGATCTTGCGTGCGCCGAGGCGGGATGCCGCCCGGCGGGCCGCCTCCCGGCCGACCTGTTCCGGTGATGGCAGGTCCGCAAACCAGCGACGGGAAAGGCCGTCATAGCCGCTCTCCATGCCCTCGCCCTCGCCGGCGATGACGGCGGCCCCGACATGAAATCCCGTCGCCCGGTGTTCGCCGAAGAAGCCGTTGGAAGTCGCCAGGCGCCAGACCGAGCGGGACGAGGAGGCCGAGCCGCCGTCGGAGTTGGCGATGCGCGGCATATCCAGGGCGGCGGCCTCCGCCTCCCGGGCGAGGGCCTCTAGGGTCTCGGGGTCGGGATCGGCGGGATCGAAGAGGTCGAGGGCGGGGTGGGGGCCGCGCGCTAGCGCCCCGGCTTCGACCAGGCCGGACCAGGGATCCTCCGGCGCGAGGCGGGCCATGGCGACCGCCCGCTCCACCAGCCGTGCGCGGCCATCGGGGGTGATGTCGGAGCCGGAGACCGTCGCATGCCGCTTGCCGACGAAGACCCGAAGGCTCAGGTCCCGGGACTCCTCGCGCTCGACCTCCTCCAGCCCGCCGTGACGTACGGTGACCGACAGGGCCTGGTGTTCGGCCTCGATGGCCTCGGCGGCGTCCGCCCCCGCCCTGAGGGCGGCGGCGACAAGGTCTGTGGACAGTTCGGTGCTCATGGACGCCATATGGCCGCCCGGCGCCGCCGGGGCAAGCGGGCGGCGTCGGCCTCAGGGCAGGGCGTAGAAGAGGAGGGCGACCGCCAGGTAGATGTACGCGCCCCATGTGGCCGCCACCCCCGCCGCCCTGAGGGGCGAGGCTTCGCCGGACCGAGAGAGGCCGATGGCGTGGGCGAGGCGGCCGCCGAACAGGACGAGCCCCGCGGGATGGACCGCAAGCGCAGGGGCCCCCGCCAAGGTCAGGGCGGCAAGGCCGACCAGGCCCATGGGGATGTATTCCGTGGCGTTGCCGAAGGCGCGGATGGCACAGGCCAGTTCCGGCACCCCGCCGTCGCCCAGGGCTACGCCGTGGCGGCGGCGCTGGCGCACCACAAGGAGGGACAGGCCCAGCAGCAACAGGATGTGCAGGGCGCTCCAGAGGGCCAGGGCGTGGCCGGCGGGGATCAGGTCCATGGGCGTCGCCTCCGGAGTCTCAAGGTCGGAGTGTCGCCTCTTCCCGCCTCCGCGTCCATGTCCGAAGCGCCGATCGCCTGGCCGGGCTGCGCCGTCTGTCGTCGACCTGCCGTCTTGCCGAAGGGCCGGGCCGGGCTAGAGTAGGGGGCGATGAAGCAGATCGACCTTGATGATCTTCCTCCCCGGGTGGCCCAGATCCTTGCCGGCCTCGCCGCAGGAGAGCCCCTGCTGCTCGTCCAGAACGGTCTCGTCATGGGCCGGCTCGCCGGCGTCGGGGCCGAGCCTGTCGCCGGGTCGGACTCCGGTCCGGCGGAGGACGCCGTCACCGGGCCGCCCCCCACGGGAGAGGCCCGGGCGGCGGAAATCTTCGAGCATTTCCGCTCGCTCATGGAAGACGACTTCTAGGCGGGGCAGGCGCCAGAGGCCCTACCAGGCCAGGGCGACGCCATCCTTGCGCATCTCCGTAGCCGCAGCGTACCGGCCGGGCCATCGCTCGATGGCCTGGTAGCCCCCGAAGCCGCCGTCGCTTTCGCCGATCGGCCAACCGAGGGCGACAAGGGCCGCGCGGGTCGCCTGCGGGACGCCGCGCTCCAGCCGGAGGAGGCCCGCGCCGGGACGGGCGGCCTCCCCAGTGGGTTCCGGAGAGCCCTCGTGACGCCAGCGGGGGGCGTCTCCCGCCTCCTGAACGCCGAGCTTGAAGTCGACCATGTTGGACAGGATCTGGGCCTGTCCCTGGGGCTGCATGTCGCCGCCCATGACGCCGAAGGCCAGCCAGGGCGCGCCGTCGCGGACCGCAAAGCCCGGAATGATCGTCTGGAAGGGCCGCTTGCCGGGGGCGTAGAGGTTGGGATGACCGTCCTGCAGGGCGAAGAGTTCGCCGCGGTTCTGGAGCATGAATCCCAGGCCGTCCGGCGCCAGTCCCGATCCCATCCCCCGGTAGTTGGACTGGATGAAGGAGACCATCATGCCGTCCGCGTCCGCCGTGCAGAAATAGGTGGTGTCGCCCCGGGAGGGCGCCTGGCCCGGGCGCAGGTCTGAAAGGATGGCGTCAGGGCGGATTCGCCGCGCCCGCTCGGCGGCGTAGTCCTTGGACAACAGCCAGTCTGTGGGAATCCTGGCGAAGTCAGGGTCGGCGAAGTACCGGGCCCGGTCCTCGAAAGCCAGGCGCTTGGCTTCGACCCCGTGATGGATGGCGGCCGGGGACTGGAAGCCCATGCCGGCGATGTCGAAGGTCTCCATCATGTTGAGGATCTGCAGGGTCGAAAGGCCCTGGGTGTTGGGCGAAAGGCCGAAGACCTCGACGCCCCGGTAGAGGGTCTGGCGGGGGGCGTCCCAGCGGGTGCGGTGCGCGGCGAGGTCCGCCCGGGTCATCCAGCCGCCGATCCGCTTGAAGTAGCCTTCGATCCGTTCGGCGATCTCACCTTCATAGAAGGCGTCGCGCCCGCCGGCCGCGATCAGGTCGTAGGTCCGGGCCAGGTCCGGGTTGGCGAAGACCTCGCCCTCGACGGGCGCGCGTCCCCCGGGGGCCCAGGTGCGCCGGAAGTTCTCGATCTCCTCGATTCCGGCGCCGGGACGGCTGAAGTTGCGCAGGGACCGGGCCAGATAGTAGGCGACGTTCTGGCTGACCGGGACGCCCTCCCGGGCGAGGGCGGCGGCGGGCGCCAGCAGGTCCTTCCAGGGCAGCTTCCCGTAGCGCTGGTGCAGGGTCCACCAGGCGTCGACGGCGCCGGGGACGCTGACCGAGATCGCGCCAAAGGAGGGGATCAGTCCCTTGACCGCACGGGCCCTCACGGTCTGCAGGCTCAGTCCCTTTGGGCTCCGCCCTGATCCGTTCAACCCCTCCACCCGCCGTGTCCGCGGGTCCCAGAGCATGGCGAAGGCGTCTCCCCCGATCCCGCAGGCGATCGGCTCCACGAAGCCCAGGACGGCGTTGGCCGCGATGGCGGCGTCCACGGCGGAGCCGCCCTTCCTGAGGATGTCGATGGCGGTCTGTGTGGCCAGGGGATGGGCGGTCGCCGCCGCGCCCCGCACGCCCCAGGCGGCGCTCCGGCTGGCGAAGGTGGCGCCGTCGATACGGTCCCCTGGACCCACGTCCGGCCGGTTCCGGTTGGGGTTGGCCTCGCGGCTCTGGGCCAGGGCCCCGCCAGCCGCGGCGAGCCCAGGCAGGGTGGCGAGGAAGGTGCGTCGCAGCATGGGCCAGGCTCCGGGTTTGTGCGCCGGAGGGGCGGCCCGGCGTCGTTGCCTGACGACTACCGCGGCTCGAGGGTCAGCGCCAGAAAGCTGAGGGCGTCCTCAATGGGAATGAAGAAGTTGAGCCCCTGGATGCGGTCGGTGGGTTCCGAGGCATAGCGGGAGACCGTCATGGCCACGACCCGACCGGACTCATCCAGGAGGGGCCCGCCGCTGTTGCCGGGGTTCACCGCGGCGTCGCTCTGTATGAAGCGGTATCCGGCCAGGGTCCGGCTGGCTGAGATCACGCCTCGGGTCAGGGTGCCCTGAAGCCGCGTCTCCATCGGGGTTCCCAGGGCGAAGACGGTCTCGCCCTGCCGGACAGGTTCGCTCCGCAGCCGCAGGACAGGCCCCGGCCGGGGGTCGGTTCGGATCAGCGCCACGTCGCGGCCTGCGTCCGAACGGATGACCTCGCCGATGCTCTCTGAGCCATCGGACCAGCGCAGCTTCAGCAGGCGGGTGGAGCCCACCACGTGCCGGTTCGTCAGCAGATACCCCTGGTCCGAGACCAGGAAGGCGGTGCCCAGGCTGGCGCCGGTCATCACCGCCGCCACCGCCCTGTGCGCGTCGGGTATGCTCGCCGGCGCCCTGCCCGGCGCGAGCCGCAAGGGTTCGCCAGGCTGGGGCTCCACAAGGCCTGAAGCCGCACGGATGGGAGTCGTGACCGTCTTGCGGAACCCCTCGTCGGCGGCGAGGGCGCGCAGGCTGTCCCGCAGCAGGGCCTGGTCGATCGCTACGGGGGCGTTGATGACCGGGTTGGCGGTCTCGACCCTGACGGTGGTGCGGATCCGGGCGATGGTCCGGGACAGGGCGGGGGCGTGAATCTGCCACTCCACGGTCATCTGCCCCGCGCCGGTGCCGATGGCCGTCTCAATGTCGAGCTTCTGCTCTCCCGGCATGAAGCCGCCGCAGACCGAAAAGCTGTAGTCGGTGATCAGGCCCCCGACCTGGAGGTCACCCGCCGGGGCCTCGGCGTCCCGGAAGAGGTCGGTAGGATCCCCCGCCACCCGGAAGCCGAGTCCGGATAGGGTTTCGTGGAAGATCCGGTCATCCACCTCGGTCTTCTCGAACGCGTCGTTGGCCTCGTCCCAGGTCACGAGGCTGTCCGGCGCGCATTTTCGTCCCCAAAGAACAAGGGCGTAGGGCGAACCGTGTCGGATCGACGCGGAAATCCGGGCGAGGCCCAGGGTCTGGCTGGGCCTGTCCGCCTCCAGAGGCCGGTCGATGACAGCCGCCGGCGGGGGCTTGGAGAAGACTGACAGCTCGGGCGGCTCGGAGGCCGCTGCGGCCCCTGCGAGCCCAAGGGTCACGGCCGCGATGAGGGCGCCAAGCCAGGGTGGGCGCGCCAGAAAGGAGGCCGCCGGAATACGCCGCCCCCAGCGCAGGTCCGGTTCAGGGAGGAGGTAGGTCACGGGAGCGGATCCTTCCATTGTTCCTTTTATGTTCACACTGGATCAGCGGGGTGGGAATGTCCAGACCGCTGTCCGCTTCACTTCCATGTCCTCGAGTTCGCGGGTCGTGGGCACCTGGTACTCGGCCAGGCGGACCAGGCCCTCGCGGGGGAAGTAGGATCGCCCCGGATCGCCGATCAGGACCCGGGCGCCCCGCCGGGCGCCCGCCTCCAGCCAGGCCATCACCCGGGCCGCCAGGGGTTTCTCGTAGCAGATGTCCCCGGCCAGGATGACGTCGGCCTCGGGCGGAGGCTGATCCAGCAGGTCCTGGTCGGTGAAGTCGGCGATCACGCCATTGGCCTCGGCGTTCAGGGCCAGGGCCGCACCGCAGAAACCGTCTATGTCCGCCGCAAGCACGCTGTGTGCGCCCGCCCGGGCCGCCGCCACGGCGACAATCCCCGACCCGGAGGCGAAGTCGATCACCCTCTGGCCGGCGACGGTCTGAGGCGCATCGAGGATATAGCGGGCCAGGGCCTGCCCCCCCGCCCAGGCGAAGGCCCAGAAGGGCGGCGGCAGGCCGATCTCCTCCAGGGCTTCCTCCGTCATGCGCCAGATGGGCGTGATCTCGTCGGCCAGGTGCAGCGACAGCTCGGGGGTGTGGGGCGGGCTCTGGAGGCGGGTGTTCGCCAGGATGAAGGCGCGGCGGCTCGCGGGATCGGCGCCGATCATCCGGCGGCCGCGGCGGTCGCGGCGGGCGTCTCCGGGCGAGAGGTGGCGCGGGCCAGGACGACCCGGTAGCCGCCCGGTTCGTGGAGCATGGCGTCCAGCACCCCCTTCCCGGCCAGCAGGCGGTGGGCCCGAGGCAGGTTGTAGCAGGGCAGGTGCATGAACATGTGGTGCTCACAGTGGTAGTTCACCCAGTAGGGGGCGAGCACGGCGCGGGCCAGCCAGCCGGCATGGGTGGTGCGCGCCTGTCGCAGGGGGTCGGCTTCCCCCCGGGCGATGCAGGCGTGCTCGGCGATGTTGCGAAGCCGGGTGATGACCGGGAACCATGTGGCCTGTGGCAGGACCCAGAAGACCGGCCAGGCCCACCAGACGCCGAACGCGCCGCCGACCAGGGTGATGACCACGCCGCCCAGCAGCCAACGGCGCTTGCGCCGGACTTCCTCGACCAGGATCGGCAGGACCGGCTGGCCCGGCGCGCGGTCCTTCAGCCGGCGGACCAGATCGCCGAACCTCTGCTTGAAGAAGGTCCGCCCGGTCAGGTCGCGCAGCATCTTTCGCCGCAGAGAGGTGCGGGTGATGGGGAAGGGCGCCGACAGGCCGATGTCCGGGTCCTCGTCCTGCTGCGCGTACTTGTGGTGGCCCAGATGGTAGGCCCGGTAGCGCGCGAGTCCGCCGCCCGTCAGCCACTCACCCGCAAGGTCGTTAATCCTCGGATTGGGATGCAGGGCCCCATGGGCGGCGTCATGCATCAGTATGGACAGGCCCAGCTGGCGCCCGCCGATGATCATGACCGCGAGGGGAAGGGTCAGAGGCCAGATCACCGCCATGGCCGCCGAGGCGAAGATCACCCCCCAGGCGTGCGCCAGAAGGGCCAGCCCCTTCCAGCGGGAGCGGCGGGCGAGGGTCGCCCATTCCGTCGGGCTGAAGTAGGCCTTGGGATCGACGCGGGCGGCGGCGGGCATGGATGGCCGGTCCGGATCAGCTGGTGATCGGTTTCAGGACGATCTCGACCCGGCGGTTCTTGGCCCGGCCGTCGGGGGTGGCGTTGTCGGCGATGGGCGCGCTTGCGCCCTTGCCGGCCACCGCCAGCCGCTCGCGCATGACCCCGCCCGCGGTGACGAGGTACTCGGCGACCGACCCGGCCCGGCGTTCGGACAGGCCCTGGTTCAGTTCGGCGGACCCGGTGGAGTCGGCGTGGCCGATCACGTCGACTGTGGTCTGCGGATACTTGTTCAGGGTTCCGGCCACGTCGTTCAGCACGGTGTAGAACTGCGGCTTGATCTCGGAGCGGTTGGTGTCGAAGGTCACGTCACCGGGCATCTGAAGAACAATGTTCTCGCCCTGGCGCTCGACATTGACCCCTGTGCCGGCCAGCTCGCGACGCAGCTCCGCCTGCTGCTTGTCCATGTAGTTGCCGACTGCGGACCCGGCGAGGGCGCCGAGGCCCGCGCCGATCAGGGCGTTCTTGCGGCCCTGGTCACTGTTGTTGGTGTTGGTCAGATAGCCAAGGGCGGCGCCGGCCAGGGCGCCGGTCAGGGCCCCGGTCTTAGTGTTGCTGCGCACGGTCTCGCCCGTGGTGGCGTCGATGGTGGTGCAGGCGGTGAGGGCGGCGGCGCCGAGGAGGCAGGCCGCGATCGCGAGGACCTTGCGCATGGTTTCTTTCCTGCTGTGAGGGCGTTGGGTACGCTGGATGCGCCCTTCCTTACAGAGATTTGAGGCCGGAATCAGGCCCCGGTCTTCACGACCAGGGTTTCCAGGCCCCGGAAAAAGGGAAGCTTGCGCCAGGAGGGCTCCGCGGTCGGATCCGCGAGGGCGAGGTCCGGATAACGGGCGAACAGGCGAGGCAGGGCCACCTGGGCCTCCAGTCGGGCGAGGGGCGCGCCAATGCAGATGTGGGCCCCGCCGCCGAAGGACATGTGGGGGACCTTCTTCCGGGTGATGTCAAACACGTCGGGGTTCTCGAAGGCTTCCGGGTCGCGGTTGGCGCCTCTCAGGAGCAGGTTGACGCTTCGGGTCTTCGAGACCGGGCAGCCGCTGATCTCGAGATCCCGGGAGGCGACCCGCGAGGTGGCGTCGACGGGGGGGTCGAAGCGCAGCACCTCTTCCACCAGGGCGGCGGCCAGGCCCGGGTCGGCCATCATCTTGGCCTTCTCCGAGGGGTTCAGCATGAGAAGCCGCGCGCCATTCCCGATGAGATCGGTGGTGGTCAGGTTCCCGCCCACGAGGAGGGCCGTGAGGTTGATGCGCAGTTCGGTATCGCTGATCGGCGTTCCTTCGCCCTGGAGGCGGACCATGTCCGAGATCAGGTCGTCACGCGGGTGGGCGCGCCGGTCGGCGAGGGCCTCGGTGAAGTAGGCGGTGAGGGCGAGGCTCGACCGCTCCATGTGGGCGGTCTGGTCGGAGTTGCGGAAGGGGTTCAGGCCCTGGATCAGACCCTCGGACCAGTCCCGGAAGTCCTCCAGCCGGTCATGCGGCACGCCCAGGATGGAGGCGATCACGTCGATCGGGATGGGGACGCAGAACAGGTCCATCAGGTCGACCTCAGCCTGGTCGCCGATGCGGTCGAGGGCCTCGTCGACGATCCGCTCGACCTCGGGGCGGAACTTGGCCACCCGGGCGTAGAGGGCCCGGGACAGGGGCCCGCGGATACGGGCGTGGTCCGGGTCATCCAGGGTCAGGATGCTGGAGGTCTCGCTACGCGGCAGGTTCGGGTCCGGCGGATCGAAGCGCTGGAGGCGACGGCTCTCCAGATCGGCGCGCAGGGGATCGCGCCAGAGCGTCAGGTCGGTGGCCACGCCCCGGACGTCGGAATAGCGGGACACGAAGGTGGCCCCGCTGAAGGCGTCATGGTGGACGGGGCAGGCGCTGCGAAGCTTCGACAGGACAGTCGCCGGGT
Organism: Caulobacteraceae bacterium; assembly: GCA_947456005.1. GTDB lineage: Bacteria > Pseudomonadota > Alphaproteobacteria > Caulobacterales > Caulobacteraceae > Phenylobacterium. The sequence continues at coordinate 4,302 of CANGRP010000014.1, read as the reverse complement.
CGTGGCGGTAGTCCTCGTCCAGAGGCGTGAGCTGCAGGATCGTCGGAAGGGCGTCGTCGGCCATGTCTGCCTCCCTGGCGTTGGTCACGGACTATCGGGTCCCGCCGGCCGCTCTACAAGCCCCCGCCGCCCCAAAGTCCCTGGCCGAACTGGCCTGCGGCCAGGGCTGCGAAGAGGATCAGGCCGGCAAGGGCGTTGGAACGGAAGAGATCGAGGGCGCCGGCTGGGTCGTCGAGGTCCAGCCGGGCGGCCTGACGGGAGAGATGCAGGCCGTAGCCGGCGGCCAGGGGCAGGAACAGGGGGCCCAGGCGCGCGGCGAAGGCGCAAGCCAGGGCAAGGGCGAAGGCCAGGACATAGAAGCCCAGGACGGCCCGGGGCGCCCGTCGACCCAGCCTGCGCGCCGAGGACCGGATGCCGGCCAGGGCGTCGTCCTCCATGTCCTGCACGGCGTAGATGGTGTCGTAGCCGAGGGTCCAGAACAGGCCGGCCGCATAGAGCAGGTAGGCCGGCGGTTCGAGGCTTCCGGTCGCCGCGGCGAAGCCCAGCAGGGCGCCCCAGTTGAAGGTCAGGCCCAGCCAGGCCTGCGGCCACCAGGTGATCCGCTTCATGAAGGGATAGGCCGCCACGAGCGCCAGGGAGGCGATCCCCAGGCCGATCGCCAGGGGAGGCAGGGTGAAGAGGATCAGGGCCGCCGCCAGGCTGCAGGCGACGACGAAGGTCCAGGCCTGCCGCACGGAGATCCGCCCCGAGGCGACAGGCCGTCCTGCCGTGCGGGCGACCTTGGCGTCCAGGTCACGATCGACAATGTCGTTGTAGGCGCACCCCGCCGCCCGCATCAGGGCGGCGCCGGCGAAGATCTTGGCCAGCAGAAGAAGGTCCGGCCACTCCCCCGCCATAGAGGCGGCGAGGGCGGCGCCCTGCCACCCGGGCAGCATGAGCAGCCAGATGCCCGCCGGCCGGTCGAACCGGCCCAGCTTCAGCCAGGGCCGCAGGCTGTGAGGTGCGAAGCGGTCCACCCAGTTGTCGGGGCGGGCGTCAGGAAGGATGTCGGTCGGGCGCACCTCGGGCATGGCCGGGTTCTACCAGACTGTGGCGAGGCTGCATCAGTCGAATAGGACCCGGAGGCGGGCGGTTGACCCTGGGCTTACGCGAGGGCAAACCCATCCTGTTCCCAGCCGCAGGAAAGGAGGGGCCGAATGACAGAATCTGTCGCCAAACCCCTCCGCAAACCGGAGCGTCAGGGGCGCTGAGCCCCGAGAGCTCCCGGTTCCCCGGCGATCCCCGCCGGACTCCTTCCCTGACACCGCCGCGCCTTTACCGGGCTCGCGCCGACCCTGCTGCAGACATGACTGAACACTATGAAGACGAGGACGAGGCGCCTCGTGAGCGCACCCTCTCCAACCTCCAGGTGATGGGCTTCATCGCCAGCTTCTGGATGCGCCGCCCCTGGCGGCTGACCTGGGTGGTGACCTTCGCCCTGGTGTCCATTGGCCTCGACATGGCCATGCCCTGGGCGGCGGGACGGATGGTCGACACCCTGACCCAAGGCTCCGCCCTGGCCCCGGACGCCTGGCGCTGGTGGGCGATCTTCATCGGCCTGGGCGTCGCCCTGGCCCTGGTGCGGAACATCCGCGACAAGCCCTGGTGCCAGCTGGCGGCCTTCAACATGAAGGAAATGACCGACGCCGGCTTTGCGCGGGTCCAGGCCTATTCCGCCGACTGGCACGCCGACGCCTTCGCCGGGGCGACGGTGCGCAAGCTCAGCCGCGCCATGTGGGCCTACGACCAGGTCTCGGACGCCCTGATCATGTGGATCGGACCGGCCCTGCTGGTGCTGGTCGGCCTGTCCGTGATGATGATCCTACGCTGGCCCATGGTCGGCCTGTTTTCACTGTTCGCAGTCGCCCTGTTCATCGGCTCCAACATCTTTCTGATCTCCCGCTTCGCCCGGCCGCTGAACCAGCGCTCGGTGTCGCTGGACACCCGGATCGGCGGCGCCCTGGCGGACTCGATCTCGGGCAACGCCGCTGTGCGCAGCTTCGGCGCCGAGGCCAGGGAGGAGGCCAGGATCGCCGGCGTGACTTCGCTCTGGCGCGACGCCGTGATCCGCACCTGGTACAGTTTCACCGACATCTGGATGGTCCAGAACCTCCTGCTCGCCTTCCTCCAGGCCGGTCTGACGGGCCTCTTGATCCACCTGTGGACCCGGGGCGAGGCGACTCCCGGCGATGTTGTCTTTGGCGTCACGGCCTTCATGCTGATGAGCGGCTACCTGCGGAACCTGGGGGACAATATCCGCATGCTGCAGAAGGGCCTGGACGACGCCGAGGATCTGGCCCGCTACATGCGCACCGGTCCGCAGGTGCCGGACCGGCCGGACGCTCGTCCCTTTGCGCCCGGCGCCGGCGAGATCGTCTTTGACCGAGCGGGCTTCGGCTACGCCAAGTCAGGGCGGCGCCTGTTCAGCGACTTCTCCCTGCGCATCCAGCCGGGCGAGCGTGTGGCGCTGGTGGGGCCTACAGGCTCGGGCAAGTCGACCTTCGTCAAGCTGATCCAGCGGCTCTACGATGTGGACTCCGGCGCGATCCGGGTCGACGGCCAGGACGTGGGCGAAGTGACCCAGGCCAGCCTGCGTCGGGCCATCGCCGTCGTGCCGCAGGATCCAGCCCTGTTCCATCGGAGCATCGCCGAGAACATCGCCTATGGCCGGCCGGAGGCGACTCCGGCGGAGATCGAACTGGCCGCCCGCCGGGCGAGGGCCCACGACTTCATCGCCCGCCTGCCCGGCGGTTACAGCACCCTGGTGGGCGAGCGGGGGGTGAAGCTGTCCGGGGGCGAGCGCCAGAGAGTGGCCATCGCCCGGGCCTTCCTGGCGGATGCGCCCATCCTGGTCCTGGATGAGGCGACATCGTCCCTCGACGTGGAGACCGAGCGCGAGGTGCAGGCTGCCATGGAGGCCCTGATGGAGGGGCGGACCACGGTCATCATCGCCCACCGGCTCTCCACCGTCCGGAATGCTGACCGGATCCTCGTCTTTGAGGACGGCCGCATCCTCGAGGAGGGGGGGCATGATGAGCTGGTCCGGCGCGGCGGGGCCTACGCCCGGCTTCACGCCGTGACCCTGGGCGCCGCCTGAGGACGACTTGAGCCCACCCGCCCATGGGAGCAAGGTGACTCCAAAGCCCCGGAGGGCGGATGGCCAGTTATCTTGAGACGGTCCGGGAATGGTTCCGCGCCCGGCTGGACGGACCCGGCGGCCTGTCGACGCCGGAGGGCGCGACCCTGGGCTTGCGGGTTCTGGCCATATGGCGCTCCCGGATGATCGCCCAGGCCCTGAGGGCGCAGTCAGGGGGTGCGGTGCTTGGAGGCCCGTTCGCCGGCATGGCCTACCTGGAGTCTGCGACCGAGGGCGCCCTCGCCCCCCGCCTGATCGGGACCTATGAGGACGAGCTGCACCCCCACCTGATCGCCGCCCTGGCGGAGGAGCCCGAAGTCATCCTCGATATCGGCTGTGCGGAAGGCTATTACGCCGTCGGCCTGGCGCGGATCGCGCCGCGGGCCGAGGTCTTCGCGCACGACACGGCTGCAGCCGCCCTGCAGGCCTGCCGCACAATGGCGGAGATGAACGGCGTCTCGGAGAGGGTCCACACCGGCGGCCTCTTCCAGCCGGAGGACTTCCAGCGCTTCCAGGGGCGCCGCTGCCTGGTCATTGTCGACATCGAGGGCGCGGAGGATGACCTTCTGCGCCCCGACCTCGCTCCGGCCCTGGCGGGCATGCGTTTGATCGTCGAGACCCATGACGTCTACCGTCCGGGGGTGATGGACCGCGTCCGCGCCCGCTTCGAGGCCACCCATGAGATCACCGAGGTCCGGCCCGGCCCCAAGACCGCGCCCCTGCCGGAGCTGCTGCGCAACCGCAGCCACCTGGACCAGCTACTCGCCGTCTGGGAGTTCCGCGCCGCGCCGACCCCCTGGCTGGTGATGGTTCCGAAGGCTGCGGGCTAGTAGGCGACGTCGTCCCCGGACAGCTCGGCGCCGAGACGCCCGGCGAGATCACCCTTCGGCGCCACGGACACCGTCTCCAGCCCCAACCAGCCCGCCAGGCTCCGAAGGTTCCGGGCCAGGGCCGCCGGGGTCTGCAGGCCTGCGGCGAGCTCGGCGTGGGCGGCCTGGACCAGGAGCCTGCGGCCCTTCCTGTCGGCCTTCAGGTCCACCCGGGCGGTGATCGCCTCGCCCTCCAGGAAGGGCAGGACATAGTAGCCGTGCACCCTGCGGTGGGCGGGGGTGTAGATCTCCAGCCGG
>CANGRP010000013.1 GCA_947456005.1 Caulobacteraceae bacterium | reverse complement strand
GATTACACCGTCTGGGGCCGGCTGGCCGCCGGGGCCGGGGTGCTGGCGGCCATCGCCCCGGGTGAGCCCCCGGTCCGCCCGGACCGGATGGTCCGTGTGCGCCCAGCGTCCGACCTTCCCGAAGCGGAGCGTCCGCGTCTGGAGATGATGGACCCGGCGGGTCCGGCCTTCACCCGCCGGATCGCCGAGGCGCGCCGGGCCCGGGGCGCCGACCTCGGCCTCTGTGACCTCGAGGTTCCCATCCGCCCACGCCCCTGAGATCCACCCACCTAGCGGAGCTTCTCCGGCGAAGCGCACAGGTCCGCCACCGGGCACGCGCCGCACCTGGGTCGCCGGGCAAGGCAGACATACCGGCCATGCAGGATGAGCCAGTGGTGCGCCCGGGTCCGCCAAGGGTCCGGAATGGCGGCCATCAGCTCGTGCTCGACCTGGTCGGGCGTCTTGCCCCGGGCCAGCCCCAGGCGGTGGGCGACCCGGAAGACATGGGTGTCGACCGCGATGGCGGGCTCGACGCCCAGCTCGTTGAGCACCACGCTTGCGGTCTTCCGGCCCACGCCGGGAAGACCCTGCAAGGCCTCCCGCTCGAGGGGAACCTCGCCCCCGTGCTGCTCGACCAGGATGCGCGCCGCCGCCACCAGGTTCTTCGCCTTGGTCCGGAACAGGCCGATGGAGGCGATGTAGGGGATGATCCCCTCCTCTCCGAGGGCCAGCATCTTTGCGGGCGTATCGGCGACGGCGAACAGACGGGCCGTGGCCTTGTTCACCGAGACGTCCGTCGCCTGGGCGGAGAGGGCCACCGCCGCGAGCAGGGTGTAGGGCGAGGTATAGCTGAGCTCCGTGCGGGGGTCGGACTCGGCCGCCTCGAACCGTTCAAGGAGGGCCTCGATCCTGGCGCGCTCCGCCGGGGATTTCCGGGGCGCGGCGCGTCGCTTTGCGGGAGGTTTGGACATGCCCGATCATCTCCGTCCCCTGCGGCCAGGACAAGGTCTTGCATAATGCTTAGACCTAAGCTATCTAGTTTAGACCTAAGCAAGAGGTTCCGCCATGCCGACCCGCCGCCACATCCTCGAGGTGCTTTCCGCCACATCGATCCTGGCCACCACCGGATGCGTGGCCGCCGCTCCGGGGCCTGACCCCTACGCCGCCTGGAGGGACCCCGGCCAGGGAGAGACGGATCCAAGGCGCTTCGTTCTCGCGCACGGTCTGCTGGCGCCGAACCCGCACAATCGGCAGTCCTGGCTCATCCGGCTCGAGGGATCGGACGCGATGAGCCTTTTCATCGACCGGACCCGCCTTCTGCCGGAGACGGACCCCTTCGGTCGACAGGTTGTCCTGGGGTGCGGCGCCTTCCTTGAGCTGGTCGCCCAGTCGGCCCCCCGGATCGGTCGAACTGCAGACATCCAGGTCTGGCCGGAAGGCGCCCCGGAGGGCGCGCTGGATGATCGCCCCTTCGCCCGCGTGACGCTGAGGCCGGAAGCGGGCATCGCCCCCGGCCCTCTGTTCGAGCAGATCCCGAAACGTCGGACCGAGAAGGCGCCGTTCGTCCCGATGCCTCCGGCCGACGCTGCGGTGGCCGCCGTTCTGCAGGCGGCCCAGGCGCCCGGACTGATCCCCGGCGAGACCCGGGAGGCCGGTCTGCGGCGGAGCCTCATCGACGTCTGCCTGGAGGGCTGGCGGATCGAGACCGGGACGAAGCGTACCCACATGGAGTCCGTCAACCTGATCCGGATCGGGAAGGCGGAGGTGGCGCGCAACCCCGACGGAATCGCCCTGTCCGGGGGCATGATCGATGTCATGGCCGGCCTGGGCATTCTGACGCGAGAGGCCCTGGCCGATCCGAATTCCAACGCCAGCAAGTCCAGCAACGACATGTTCGAGAAGATGATCGAGGCGACACCGGCCTTCTTCTGGATCCGATCGGAGACGGCGGATCGGTCGGCCCAGCTCGCTGCGGGGCGCGCCTATGCCAGGGCCCAGCTCGCGGCCGCGGTCCAGGGACTGGCCATGCACCCCTGGAGCATGGCCCTCCAGGAGTTCCCGGAAATGGCCGGGCCCTACGCAAGGGTTCAATCCCTGCTCGGGGCTCGCCCTGACGCGCCGGTGCAGATGCTGGTCCGGCTCGGCGCCGTGCCGTCTCCGAGCGGACCGACGCCAAGGCGCAGGCTTGACGATCTGCTCCGCGTATGACGACACCCGGAGGATGAGCGAACGACCTCCGGACCTGAACGCGTTTTTCACGGACATCGCGATCATCGACCAGCTGGTCGACGCGTTCCTGGTGCGCAGGCTGCCAAGGGGCCTGTCCCTTGCCGGCTTTGGCGTGTTGAATCACATGGTTCGGATGGGCCAGGAAACCGCTTCCCCGGCCGCTCTGGCGCGCGCCCTCCAGGTGACGCGCGGAGCCGTGACCGGGGTGCTCCGCAAGCTTTCAGCGGAAGGTTTCATCACCCTGGAGCCGGACCCCAAGGACGGCAGGGGAAAAAAGGTGAGACTCACCCCCGACGGCTACGCCGCCCGACAGGCCGCCCTCGACGCGACGGCGCCCCTCGTGGCCCGTTTCGAAAGCGAGATGGACCTCGCGGCCATCCGCAGGATCCATCCCGAGCTCCGAAGGATCCGCGAGTACCTCGACAACAACCGGGACCTGTAGCGCATTGACCGTTGCCGCCTCCGGACTTTCCGTCTACCAGCACAGGGCGTCCTATCGGCGACGCCTCTGAGTTCCGTCGGATGACCACGCCCTCCCGGCATCCCGTCGCCTTCGAGTTCTTCCTCGCAGTTTCTGTGATCGACCAGCTGGCCAGCACGGAAATGGAGCGCGTGCTTCCGGAGGGCGTCAGCATGGCCAGCTTCGGCCTCCTCAACCATCTGGTCGCCAGGGGCGGGACGGAGTCCCCGGCCCGGCTCGCCAGGGCGCTCCAGGTCTCCAAGGGCGCGGTCACCGCCCTCCTGAAGCGCCTCGAAGCCCGCGGCCTGGTCCACCTGTCCCAGGATCCCAGGGACGGGCGGGCCAAGATCATCGCCCTGACGCCCGAGGGCCGTCGGCGGCGGGACGAGGCGGTCGCCGCTCTTGATCCCCTGCTGGAGACCTTCCTCGCCGCCCTCCCGGCGCCGGACCTCGCCGCAGCCCTGCCCCTTCTCCGGCGGGTGCGGCTGGACCTCAATCGCCGTCGCCACGGGCGCTGAAGGGCTTCCCCGGAGGCGCGTCTCAGGCTAGGTCATCTGGCGATGAACGATCTTGAACTCCTGAATGTCGAGATCCGTCCGCACCGGTCCCTTTCGGACCGGGGCTTCGTCATCCTCATCTCCGTCATCACCGCCATCCACTGCGTCACGGCGGCGGTCTTCCTGTCCATGGGGGCCACCCTGGTCCCCATCTTCCTGGGCCTGGACGTCCTGGCCGTGATTGTCGCCTTCGCGGTCAGCTTCGCCTCCGCCCGGCGGATCGAGCGCGTGGTGGTGACCGAGAGCCGGGTGCGCCTCACCGAGGAGACCCCCCGCCGGCGCGTCCTCATCTGGGAGGGCCCGACCGCCTTCACCCACCTGTCCGCCGAGACCGAGGACGACCGGATCGTGGACCTTCGCCTGTCGGTGTCTGGGCGCGACGCTCCGGTCGGGCGGGCGCTCGGGCCCAAGGCCCGCGAGGAGCTGAAGCGCCGCCTGGAGGCCGCCCTCCAGCAGGCCCGGCGACCGCGGGCCCTGGCCTGGTGAGCCCCGGCCCGGCCTTCAGCGACGAGGAAGTTGACCGTTACGCCCGTCACCTTGTCCTGCGCGAGATCGGCGGTCCGGGTCAGCAGAAGCTCAGGGCCGCCCGCGTCCTGATTGTCGGCATGGGCGGACTCGGCGCGCCGGCCAGCCTCTATCTGGCAGCGGCGGGGGTGGGCGGTCTGGTGATCGCCGATCCCGACCGGGTGGAGACCTCCAACCTCCAGAGGCAGGTGATCTTCACCTCCGCGGACCGGGGCCGGTCGAAGGTGGACGCGGGCCTGCGGCGGCTCACCGACCTCAATCCCCATGTGGAAACCCAGGCCCTGCAACTCGCCGTGGACGCCCGGAACGCCCGCGACCTGATCGATGGCTTCGATCTCGTCCTCGACGGCACGGACGATTTCGCCACCCGGCTGGCGGTGAGCGACGCCTGCACGGCGACCGGGACCCCCCTGGTCTCCGGCGCCATTGGCCGTTGGACCGGCCAGGTCGGCGTCTTCACAGGGCGGCCCTGCTATCGCTGCCTGGTCCCGGAGATTCCCCCCGAGGCTGAGACCTGCCAGGCGGTGGGCGTGATCGGAGCCCTGGCCGGCGTCATCGGCTCCATGATGGCGCTGGAGGCGATCAAGCTGATCACGGGCGCCGGAGATAGCCTCGCGGGCCGGCTCCTTATCTATGACGCCCTTTCGACCGTGACCCGGACCGTCAGGGTCGCGCCGGACCCCCACTGCCCCTCCTGCGGCGGAGGTCAGCCCGGCGGCGTGTAGCTGACCTGGGCGCCGGGCCCGAGGGGCCAGTCGAAGACCACCCAAAGACCCGTCATCAGGGCGCCAGCCGCCATGAAGGCGAGGGCGTAGGGGAGCATGAGCGCCAGGAGCGAGCCCACGCCGATCGAGGCGTCCCAGCGGCGGCAGAAACCGAGGATCAGCGGGAAGTAAGCCATCAGGGGCGTCATGATGTTGGTGAAGCTGTCCCCCATGCGGTAGGCCGCGGTGGTCATCTCCGGGCTGATGCCCAGCAGCATGAACATGGGCACCACCACGGGCGCGAGGGCGCTCCACTTGGCTGTGGCCGAGCCGATGAAGAGGTCCAGGCCGGAGGAGAAGCCCAGAACCCCCAGGAGCAGGGCGGGCGCGGGCAGGTTCAGGGTTTCAAGGACGTGCGCCCCGTTGATGGCGGCGATGGGTCCCAGCCGCGACCAGTTGAACATGGCCACGAAGTGGGCGGCGAAGAAGGCGAAGACGAGGTAGGGCGCCATGGCCCGGATGCCCTCGGTCATCATGGCGAAGACCTCCCGGTGCGACCGGATGATCCCGGTCGCGGTCCCGAAGGCCACGCCCGTCGCGAGGAAGAGCACAAGGAACCCCGCGATCAGGGCGGTGTAGAAGGGCTGGAGGGCCGCCGGCCCGACCTTGCTCTCGTCGACCAGGGGCGTGAAGCCCGGCCAGAGGGCCAGGGCGACGAAGCCGGCGACGACGACGAGGGCGGCGAGACCGGCGCGGCGCAGGCCCTTCCGCTCAGCCTCGGTGGGCGCCGACTGGGCCAGCTCGGCGGTCAGGTCAGCGTCCGGCTCGCCCCGCCAGGGTCCGAGGCGGGGCTCGATGATCCGGTCGGTAACGAACCAGATCAGGGGGGTGAAGACCACCACGATGGCGAGGATGAACCACCAGTTCCCCAGGGGGTTGAGGGTCCATGTCGGATCGATGATGCGCGCCGCCTCCTGGGTGAAGCTGAACAGGACGATATCGATCTGGCCGGGCGTGATGTTGCCCGCATAGCCTCCGGAGACCGCGGCGAAGGCGGCGGCCAGGCCGGCCAGGGGGTGACGCCCGACGGCGGCGTAGAGCAGGGCGGCCAGCGGGATGAAGACCAGGTAGGCGGCGTCCGAGGCATGGTGCGAGACCATGCCGATCAGGGCCACGATCGGGGTCAGCCACCGGCGGTCGGCGCCCCGGAGACTGGCCCGGATCAGCGCGCTGAAGAAGCCGGAGCGTTCGGCGACGGCGGCGCCGTACATCACCGTCAGGGCCACGCCGAGGGGGGCGAAGCCCGTGAGGGTCTTGGCCGTCTCGGTGAAGAGCCTTTCCAGGTTCTCCTCAGACAGGAGGCTTTCGGCCCGGAACACCAGCCGCCCATCCTCCAGTGCGCCCCAGGTCGGAGGCGTCTCGCCGCGGAAGGGCAGGGAGGCGGTCCATCCGAGCATCGCCCCGAGGGTCGACAGAATGAACAGGGCCCCGATCAGCCACACGAAGATCATCACCGGTTCCGGGAGCCGGTTGCCGATGCGCTCGACCAGGTCCAGCAGGGAGCGCCGTGGCGCGGGAGGAAGGGCGTCAGGGGCGGCCAAGGGTGGTCTCCGGTCCTTCGGTCTGGGACCCGGCGGCGTCTAGGCGCCGGGCGGAGGGGTCTAGATCATGTTCCGAGGAGTGGGAACAGGGTCTCGGGACTCCCCGTGGGGAGGGTCGAGGCGCCGCCAGGGGTTCCACCTGGCGGGGTCTCAGAGCATGGAGGGCAGAACCCTGTCCGGCGGGCGGTGCCCGTCCATCCAGGTCCGGATGTTGATGAGGACCTTCTCGCCCATCTCGGTGCGCGCCTCGACCGTGGCCGAGCCCAGGTGCGGCAGGAGCACTGCGCTCTTCAGGCCCAGCAGCTTGGGGTTCACAGCCGGTTCGAACTCGAACACGTCCAGACCGGCCCCGGCGATGCCGCCTGAGGCCAGGAGGTCGGCGAGGGCGGACTCGTCGATGATCTCCCCGCGGGCCGTGTTCACCAGGATGGCGTGCGCCGGCATCAGCTTCAGCCGTCGCGCCGACAGGAGGTGGTAGGTGGCCGGCGTGTGCGGGCAGTTCACCGAGATGATGTCCATGCGGGCGAGCATCTGGTCGAGGCTTTCCCAGTAGGTGGCCTCGAGCTCCTCGGCGATCCGCGGGCTGACCGGCGAGCGGTTGTGGTAGTGAATCTGCATTCCGAAGGCCCGGGCGCGACGGGCCACCGCCTGGCCGATCCGACCCATGCCGATGACGCCGAGACGTTTTCCTGACAGCCGCCGTCCCAGCATCCAGGTGGGCGCCCAGCCCTTGAACTCCCCAGCCTCGATGGACCGGGCGCCTTCCACGATCCGGCGGGACACCGCCATCATCAGGGCCAGGGTCAGGTCCGCGGTGTCCTCGGTGAGCACTCCCGGCGTATTGGTGACCGTCACGCCCCGGGCGGCCGCGGCGGCCACGTCGATATGGTCCACGCCGGCCCCGAAATTGGCGATCAGCTTGAGCCGCTCACCGGCCGCCTCGATGACGGCGGTGTCGATCCTGTCGGTGATCGTCGGGGCCAGGACGTCGCAGCGTCCCACCGCATCGATCAGGGCCTCCCGGCTCATGGGCTCGTCTGAGAGGTTGAGTTCGGTGTCGAACAGCTCGCGCAGACGGGTCTCGACGGCGTCCGGGAGCCTGCGGGTCACAATCACTTTCGGCTTGCGCGTCGGCATCAGCGGCAGGGTCCCGAATTTCAGCGTCCGGCGAAACGGCGCTCTGGCGCCTTCGTTGCGGAACCTCTAGCAAAGAGGGCATGAACGGCCAAGTTGAGCCTGTCCGGCGCAGACCTTGCGTCGCCGCCATCCTCCTGCTGGCGACCGCCTTCGCCCTGTCGCCCGCGGGGGCGTCGGCCGTCGCCGATGCGCGCGTGACGCCCTCCGGCCTGCCGGTCCCGCGCTATGTCACCCTGAAGTTCGAGGAGGTGAACGCCCGTACAGGGCCGGGAGACGACTACCCGGCCCTCTGGGTCTACAAGGTCCGCGGCCTGCCGGTTCAGGTCATCGCCGAGTCCTCGGAGTGGCGGCGCATCTGTGATCCGGACCGGGGGGTGGCCTGGGTCCACATGCGGACGACGGATGGTCGACGGAATGTCATGCGCCTGGCCCCGACCCCGATCGCCGTCAAGTCCGACCCCAGGGCCGACACCCGCACCCTCGCCCTCCTCAGGCCCCGCGCCCTGGCCGCACTCCAGCGCTGCGAGGCCGGTTGGTGCCGCATCAAGGCCGACGGAGTTACCGGCTGGGTCCCGGAGGCGGCCATGTGGGGCATCGATGACCGCCCCCAATGCGTCCCGGCCCCGGCCCGTTGAGCGACCCCTCCGGCTCTGATAGACCCATCATCTCCTGTCCGGCGCGCGTCGCCGGGAGACCCCGTTGAAGTGACCCGCGGAAGGGTGAGCCATGATTCCCGGCGCCAAGGCCAAGGACCATTATTCCCGAGAGGAGCTCCTGGCCTGCGGTCGGGGCGAGATGTTCGGTCCGGGCAACGCCCAGTTGCCGGTCCCGCCCATGCTGATGTTCGACCGCATCACCCGGATCACCGAGACGGGCGGCGCCTACGACAAGGGCGAGGTCATCGCCGAGCTGGATATCCGGCCGGACCTCTGGTTCTTTGACTGCCACTTCATCAATGACCCGGTCATGCCGGGCTGCCTGGGCCTCGACGCCATGTGGCAGCTGGTCGGCTACTTCCTTGGCTGGTCCGGCGCCCCGGGCAAGGGCAGGGCCCTGGGTGTCGGCGAAGTGCGCTTCACCGGTCAGGTCACTCCCAAGGTGAAGCAGGTCATCTATCGCATCGACCTGAAGCGCGTGATCATGCGCAGGCTGGTGCTGGGCATCGGCGACGGCGTCATGGAGGCCGACGGCAAGGTCATCTATGAGGCCAAGGATCTGAGGGTGGGTCTGTACGACCCCAAGGATCTGGTCTGAAAACGGCGTATCGGGGGGAACAGGGCATGCGGCGCGTCGTCGTCACCGGCATGGGCATCGTCTCATCCATTGGCAACACCCTGGACGATGTCCGGGCCTCGCTCCATGACGCCCGGTCGGGAATTGTCGCGGCGCCTGAGTACGCCGAGCTTGGCTTCCGCTGCCAGGTGCACGCCGATCCCGGGCTGGACTGGGAGGCCGCCGTCGATCGTCGGGCCGCCCGCTTCCTGGCCCAGGGGACGGCCTTCGGCCATATCGCCATGGAACAGGCCATCGCCGACTCCGGCCTGACCGAGGCCGAGGTCTCCCATGAAATGACCGGCCTTATCGTCGGCTCGGGCGGACCTTCGACCAAGGCGATCATTGAATCCGCAGCCATCGCCCGGGAGAAGGGTCCCAAGCGGGTCGGTCCCTTCGCCGTGCCCAAGGCCATGAGCTCAGGGGTGTCCGCGGTCCTGTCGACCTGGTTCAAGATCCGCGGGCTCAACTATTCGATCTCGTCGGCCTGCGCGACCTCCACCCACTGCATTGGCGCCGCCTATGAGCAGATCGCCCTGGGCAACCAGGACGTGGTCTTCGCCGGCGGCGCCGAGGAGCTGCACTGGACCCTCTCGGTCCTGTTCGACGCCATGGGGGCCATGAGCTCCAGCTTCAACGACCGGCCGGCGGTGGCCAGCCGGGCCTACGACGCCAACCGGGACGGGTTCGTCATCGCTGGCGGCGCTGGGATTCTCGTGCTCGAGGACCTGGAGCGCGCGAGGGCGCGCGGGGCGAAGATCTACGGCGAGATCGTCGGCTACGCCGCCAACTCCGACGGCTTCGACATGGTCGCCCCCTCTGGCGAAGGCGCCGTGCGCTGCATGCGTCTGGCCCTCTCCCGGGCCGGGAACCGCAAGGTCGACTACCTGAACCCGCACGGCACCTCGACGCCGGTGGGCGACATCAAGGAGATGGAGGCCGTTCGCGAGGTCTTTGGCGAGGCGGCCCCCGCCATCTCGTCCACCAAGTCCCTGACCGGGCACAGCCTGGGGGCCGCCGGCGCCCAGGAGGCGATCTATTCGCTGCTGATGCTGAACGGCGGCTTCCTGGCCGAGAGCGCCCACATCGAGACGCTCGACCCTGCCTTCGAGGGCCTGCCCATCCTTCGCCGGCGTGAGGACCGCCAGGTTGAGACGGTGATGTCCAACAGCTTCGGGTTCGGCGGCACCAACGGGTGCCTTGTCATGTCCCGGGTCTGACCTCCCCGACTTCCCGACCCTCCAGGAGACACAAAGTGGCCGACGACTACGACATGCCGCGGGGCGAGCTCATGAAGGGCAAGCGCGGAATCATCACCGGGGTGGCCAACCACCAGTCCATCGCCTGGGGCATCGCCAGCCAGCTGGCCGCGCAGGGCGCAGAGATGGCCTTCTTCCACCTGCCGGGCATGGAGCGCCGGGTGCGCCCCCTGGCCGAAAGTGTGGGCGCGACCGTGATCGAGCCTGTCGACGTCACCGATGACGCCAGCCTGGACGCCGGCTTCGCCGCCGTGGAGGCGGCCTTCGGCAAGATCGACTTCTTCCTGCACGCCCTGGCCTTCGCCCCCCGCGACCAGATCAAGGGGTCCTTCGTCGAGAACGCCACGCGGGAGGGCTTCCTCACGGCCATGGACATCTCGGCCTACAGCTTCGTCGACTGCGCCCGCCGGGCCAGCCGGATGATGCCGGATGGCGGGTCGCTGGTCACCCTGACCTACCTGGGCTCCGAGCGCGCCATCCCCAACTACAACACCATGGGCGTGGCCAAGGCCGCCCTTGAGGCCGCCACCCGCTATATCGCCCGGGACCTGGGGCCCCAGGGCATCCGGGCCAACGCGATCTCGGCCGGCGCCATGCGCACCCTGTCCCTGGCGGGCATTTCCGGCGGCCGGTCCATGCTGGCCCAGGGCCGGGCCCTGTCGGCCCTCAAGGAAGACACCTCCATGGAGGGCGTCGCCGGCGCAGCCCTGTGGCTCCTGTCCGACCTGGGCCGGTCCACCACGGGCGAGGTCGTCCACGTCGACGCCGGCTTCCACATGATGGGGCTTCCCGATGAGGCGGAGGAGGGGTGAGCCTTCCCGCCCGGCCCCGGGGCGTCAGGGGCCGTAGGCGCGCACGAAGCGGCTGGCCGCCTCCCGGGCGATCCGGTCGATGACCGCCGGATCCAGGTGGGAATCCACCCCCAGCAGGCGACCGGTCTGGTGGGACCCGATCACCATGCCGGCGAAGAACTCGGCCGCCAGGGCGCAGTCGTCGACCCGCAGTCGCCCGGCCCGGGTTTCCCCGTCCAGGAAGGCGGCGAGCCGCGCCCGCGAGGTGCGCGTCCCCGTCTCGAAGAAGGTCCGCGCCAGGTCGGGCATCTCGGCCGCCCCCTGGATATGGATCCGGAGGAGGGCGATGGAGGACGGTGTGGCGATGGATTCCAGGACCACCCGGGCGTAGCCCGCGAGCGCCTCCTCCGGGCCTTCCCCGGAGCCTGGATTGTCCAGGTGGGCGGTGATCTCGTCCACCCGACGTTCGATCAGCACCCGCACCAGCTCGGCCTTTGAGCCAAACCGGTTGTAGACCGTCTGCTTGGAGACCTGCGCCCGTCGGGCGATATCCTCGATGGACGCGCCCATGCCGCGCTCGGCCAGGGCTTGCCGCGCGGCCTCAAGGATGGCGATCCCCTTCGATTCATCCACCTGGCCCAGTCGGCGCGGCATCAGGCCCGCGCCCCGGTGCGATCCAGGGTCTCCCTGCGAAGATGAATCCCGACGACGACTCCGGGTCGCCCGGGGCTCTTCCGGCCCATCGCTTCCCCCTCCCTTATACTCGGGAGCTTCCCTCCTCCCTTGCCCCCACCTTGGCGCGCGCCGCCAGATCGCACAACTCCCGAATGGACCCTCTCGTCCATGAAAGGCTCGGGAGTCGCCCGCGAAGGGGGCTGGACGCCGGGCTCCCGTCGACGGCATATCGCGGCATGGACGCCGACGTGATCATCGCCGGCGCTGGCATGGCCGGCGCGACCCTCGCCCTCGGCCTGGCGCGCAGCGACCTGAAACCCATCCTGGTTGACGCACAACCCTTCGAGGCCCAGCTGGCGCCCGCCTTTGACGGACGGGCCTCGGCCATCGCCTATTCCAGCTTCCGCCAATGGCGGGCCCTCGGCCTCGCCGACGACCTCGAGCCTCATGCCGAGCGCATCGCCGAGATCCTTGTCACGGACGGTCGAACGCCCGGCCCTTCCGCCGGGACGCCCCCTTCGGCCTTTCTTCGCTTTGACGCCGCCGAGATCGCCGACCGGGTGGAAGGCGAGCCCCTGGGCTTCATGATCGAGAACCGGCGGATCCGCGCCGCCCTCGCGGCGGCCGTCCGGCGCGAGGGGGTCCAGGTCCTGGCCCCAGCCCGGGTCGCCGGGGTCGACGTTACCCCCGGAGCGGCGGTGGTCCGCCTGGAGGACGGCCGGGTCCTGACCGCACCCCTCGCCGTTGGCGCCGAGGGCCGAAGCTCCGCCGTGGCTGCGGCGGCGGGGATCCGCAGCACGGGCTGGACCTATCCCCAGACCGGGGTGGTGGCGACGGTCCGGCTGGACCAGCCGCACGGCGGCGTCGCCCACGAATACTTCCTGCCCTCCGGCCCCTTCGCCATCCTGCCGCTGACCGACCAGCGCGCAAGCCTGGTCTGGACCGAATCCCCCACCCGGGCCGAGGCCCTGCGGACCGCCCGCCCAGAGATCTTCCACGCCCACCTGCAGCGCCGGTTCGGCGACCTCCTGGGCCGGCCCCGTCTGGAAGGTCCGGTCTTCACCTACCCCCTGTCCCTGCACCTGCCCGAGACCATCACCGCCCCCCGCGCCGCCCTCCTGGGCGACGCCGCCCATGGGGTGCACCCGGTGGCGGGCCAGGGTCTGAACCTGGGCCTGAAGGACGCTGCGGCCCTCGTCCAGGTCCTGGTCGAGGCTGTCCGGCTCGGGGAGGACATGGGCTCGGAGGTCGTACTGGACCGCTACGCCCGCTGGCGCAGCGTCGACAATATCGGCCTGGCGGTGGCGGCGGACGCCTTCGTCCGATTGTTCTCGAATGACAACCCGATCCTGAGGGCCGTCCGCGGCCTCGGCCTGTCGACGGTGAACCGGATCGGCCCCGCCCGGCGCTTCTTCATGCAGGAGGCCGGCGGCGCCGTCGGCGACCTGCCGCGGCTCCTCCGCGGCGAGGCGCCCTGAAGCCTGGTCAGAGCGCCCGGGCTTCCTCGGGCAACATGACGGGAACGCCGTCCCGGACCGGGTAGGCCAGGTTCGCCTTGCGGCTGATCAGCTCCCCCGCCGCCCGGTCGTACTCCAGGGGGCCGTGGGTCACCGGGCAGACCAGGATCTCCAGCAGGCGCGGGTCCAGTCCGGCGTCAAGCGCGGGAAGGGGCGGATCGGAAGGCGTCTCGGACATGTGCGGTCCTATTGCAGGGTCTCGGGCGGACCGTCGTCATCGCCCAGGGCGTCGATCTCGAGAAGAGCGGTCAGCACGTCCTGACGGTCAGCGCGGTCGGGCGCCTCCAGGAGGGCCTGCTTTTCCGCAGGCGAGAAGGGCAGGCTCATCGCCAGGCCGGCGACCAGTTCGTCGAGGGGAGCGGCATTGAGGGCCGAGTCGTCTACGTCGAGGTCGCGGCGGTTCAGATAGGCCCTCAGGGCCTTCGAAAGCCGGGCGCGTTCACCCCCCGTCCGGCGACCTGGCTCCAGATCATCCGTAAACGGAGAAAAATCGGCCTTCACCTGCCGGTAGGGGGTCGGGCGGTCCAGCTCCTCCACCATCCGGAAGCGGCAGACGCCCGTCAGGGTGATCAGGTAGTCCCCTTCCGCGCCGTCCCGGAACCGGGTGACCCGCCCGGCGCACCCAATGCGCGCCAGGCTGGGCTGGGCCCGGTCGCCGCCGGAGGTCTGGACCATGCCGATCATTCGGGCGCCGGCCATGACGTCGTCCAGCATGTTCAGGTACCGGGGCTCGAAGATGCGCAGGGGCAGCTCCGCCCCGGGCAGCAGCAGGGCGCCGTCCAGAGGAAAGACCGGAAGGGTCTGCGGCAGTTCGATGCGGAGGGGCCGGGACGCCATCGACTTAGGAGAACAGGATGGCGGAAAGCCGCCGCCGGCCCTGCCGGGCCAGGTCGGAGGCGGCGCCGGCTGCTTCAAAGACGGTCAGCAGCTGGGCCCGCGCCGCGCCTTCGTTCCAGTCGCGGTCGGCGGCGATGATCTGCAGGAGGTGGTCCATGGCCGCCTCCAGCCGCCCGGCGCCGGCCAGGGCCCGGGCCAGCTCAAAGCGGGCCTCGTGGTCTGCGGGATCGGCCGCCAGCCGCGCCTCGAAGGCGGCGGTCTCGGCGGGGGCGGCGTCGGCCAGGGCGAGGGCGGCGCGCACGCTCTCCAGCCCCGGGTCCTTGGCCCCTTCCGGCGCCATGGCGGCGATCTCGGCAGCGCGCTCCAGGTCGCCGCCCTCCAGATAGACCCGGGCCATGCCGCCCAGGGCGCGGACCTCCTGAGGGTCAGACTGCAAAACCCGTGCGAAGGCCTGGGCGGCGGTGTTCAGGTCGCCGGCCTCCAGGGCCTCGCGCCCCACGGCGATCAGTTCATCGCCCGCGTCGGCGGGGGCCTGGGCGGCCAGACGCTCGACGAAGGCCTTGATCTGGCTCTCGGGTAGGGCGCCGGTAAAGCCGTCCACGGGCCGCCCGCCTACAAAGGCGAAGACGGCGGGAATGGACTGGACCCGCAGCTGGCCGGCGAACTGGGGGTGCTGGTCGATGTCGATCTTCACCAGTTTCACCTTGCCCCTGGCGGCGGTGACGGCGCGCTCGATGGCCGGGCCCAGCTGCTTGCAGGGACCGCACCAGGGCGCCCAGAAGTCGACGATGACCGGCGTCTCGCGTGAGGCCTCGATCACGTCGGCCATGAAGCCGGCGTCGGTCCCGTCCTTGATCAGGCCGGCGGGCGCCGCACCCGGGAGGGGGGCCGAGTTTTCACCGATCAGCGCCATGAGGCTCTCCGTGGGGAAGTTGAGGGTGCAAGATGGACCTTCCGGGCCGCGGCTTCAACGCGCCGGAAGCGGACAGAGCGCCAGGCGCGGGAAATCCACCACCAGGGGCTCGCGGCTCAGGTGCTCCAGAAGCCGGCGAAGGCTCGCCTGGTCCACCGTGGTGGTGGCGGTGTTCTCGAGGGGATGGAAGCTGACCTGGTTGGCCTCGGCGAGGGCGAGATCGAGGACCAGCCGCACCCGGTGCAGCGGATCATTCACGAGGGCGAACAGGGTCACCGAGCCGGGCGTCACCCCCAGGCTGGCCTCCATCAGGTCTGCAGCGCCGAAGGACAGGCGGGCCGAGCCGATCACCCCGTGCAGGCGCTTCAGGTCGATGGCGGTGTCGTCCCTGGCGCAGACCAGCCAGAGGTCGCCCCGGGCGTCCTTCAGGAACAGGTTCTTGGTGTGGGCGCCGGGAATCCTCGCCTTGATCTCCGCCCCTTCGCCGACCCGGAAGACCGCCGGATGGTCCAGGGTGGCGTGCGCCATCCCCAGCTGGTCGAAGAGGTCGAGGAGGCCGTCGCGGTCGAGCATGGCGCTCCTTACCCTTCCCCTGCCTGCCGGAAAAGCGGTGGACGCTGCGCGCGCGCCCTCGCTAAGGGGAAGGACAGGACAGAACAGGACCAGGAGCCCGCCATGGAGCTCGAGTGCTATCCCACCGCCGACCGCCCGCCCGAGATCGTGCCCGGCCGGCCCCAGCGCGCCTGGATGGACAAGTTCGCCGCCCGGCATCCCTATCGCTGCCTGCCCCTGTCCATGGCCAACACCACGGGCTGGGAGATCCTCTGCCCCATGAGCTTCACCGCCGAGTGGAACGGCGGGGTCATGCAGGAGGACATCACCCTCACCCCCGACCGGCCGCATCCTGAGTTCCATCGGTTCGTGATGAGCCACTTTTCCTCGGGGGTGGTGACCATGCACCCCGGCTATCTCTTCCGGACCCCACCCGGCTGGTCGGTCCTGGCCCAGGGCCCGCCCAACCATGTGAAGGACGGCATCCAGCCCCTGTCGGGCCTGGTGGAGACGGATTGGCTCCCCTTCCCCTTCACCATGAACTGGATCTTCACCCGCCCCGGCAAGGTGCGGTTCGAGAAGGGCGAGCCCTTCTGCTTCATCACCGTGATCAAGGACCGCGAGATGGCGGACTTCCAGCCCGTGATCCGTTCCATGGCCCGAAATCCCGAGCTGCGCGGGCAGTACGAGGCCTGGGAGAAACACCGGGCCGAGTTCAACCGCCGGATCATGCGCTTCGACCCCGAGGCCACCAAGGAGGCCTGGCAGCGCTTCTACTTCCGCGGCGAACTGCCGGACGAGACCGGCCCCGCCCCCGCCGAGCACGTGAACAAGCGTCGCCTCAAGACCCCCCGCTTCCTCGGCTGAGACCGTCTTGCCAAGCCGCCGGCCCTCTGCCATAAGCCGGCTCCCGAACATCGGGGCCCCGCAAGGAGCCTCACGGAGCGCGGGCGTAGCTCAGGGGTAGAGCACAACCTTGCCAAGGTTGGGGTCGGGCGTTCGAATCGCCTCGCCCGCTCCAGAATCGGTCACGTCGCAGGCTGGGCGGCCCCGGACTTCGGGGGCGACGGCCCGCAATCGCCCTCCCGAACGTCGAACGCTGAGAACAAATGGCCGAACCCAAGGGCATGAAGTACGAAGACCGCCAGCAGGCGTCCGCCGCCGCCAAGAAGGCGATGCTGGAACGATTCAAGCCCAAACCCAGCGTCACGGATCCCGATCTTGAGGCCCGCAAGGCCGCCGCCGCCGCCGAGCTGGAGGCCGTCCGCGCCGCCCGAAACGCCGAGCGCGAAGCCAAGCGCGCCGCCGCAGCCGAGGCTGAGCGCCTGCGCCTGGAGGATGAGGCCATCACCCAGGAAGCCCGCGAGCTGGACCTCCGCGCCCGCCAGAAAGAAGCCCGCGACCTGCGCTACGCCGCCCGCAAGCAGAAGCGGAAGTAGGCGGGCCTCGGTCCCGGGGGCGACCTTGGGGCCCCTTCCCCGGCCTCAGTGGGCCTCCCGCTCGTCATAGCGGCGGTTGTCCGCCTCGATGTCCGCAAGATGGGTCTCCGCCCACCGCTTGAGGCTGCGCGCCAGCGGCAGGAGGTCGTCGCCCCGGCGTGTCAGGCGATAGTCGACGGCGATCGGCCGCGTGGCCAGGACGCTGCGTTCCACTAGACCGTCGCGCTCCAGCGTCCTGAGGGTCTGACCCAGCATCTTGGCGCTGATCCCTTCCAGTCGCCGCTTCAGCGCGCCGAACCGGACCGGTTCGTCCGCCAGGGCGATGATCGCCAGAAGGGCCCACTTCTCGCCCAGACGGGCGATAAGCCCCCGGGAGGGGCAGGCGGCGATGAAGGCGTCGGGCGCCGGTTCCGGTGGCTGAAGGAGATGAAGGTTACTCATGGGTACCTAGTTGCTCCAGATCGTCCTTGTCCCTTACAGCCTTGCTGGCGAGGTTCGCAAGGAGGTCCCCATGAAGATTGGTTTTCTCGGCGCCGGGAGCCTGGCTCGGTCCCTGGGCGCTTTGGGGGCGCGCTGCGGGCATGATGTCCGGTTTGGCGTCCGGCGGCTTAGGGCCGATGGGTTTGTGGTCTCTGCACGGGAGGCGGCGGCGTTCGGAGATATCTTCATCCTCGCCTCCCCCTATTCTTCCCTCGCCGAGGCCCTTCCGCCCCTCCGGCGCGCACTGGCCGGGAAGATCGTGATCGATGCGACCAATCCCGTCGGTCCGGACTGGGCGCCCCTTCCGCTGGACCCGCGTCAATCCGCCGCCGAAGGGGTCGCCCAGGACCTGCCCGACTGCCGGTTGGTGAAGGCCTTCAACACTATCTTCGCCGACAGCATGCGATGGGAGGACCTGAACGAGAACGGCCGCAGGATCAGCACCTTCATCGCCGCCGATGACGTCCGCGCCGCCTACGCCGTCGCCGGGTTCGCCGAAGGGCTCGGCTTCGACCCCCTGGTCGCCGGCCCCCTGACCCACGCCCGCTACCTGGAAGCGATGGCGCATCTCAACATCGCCCTGATGGCCCAGAAGACGGTCAACACCCGGGCGGCCCTGCATGTTGACCGTGGAGGCGACTGAGCCATGCCGATGGAACCGATGGACATGCAGGTTGGCGGAGTCCGGGTGGTGGGGAACCTTCACCTGCCGTCCGGCGCCGGCCCTCACCCGGGCCTCGTCGTCGCGGGCCCGATGACGAGCGTGAAGGAGCAGGTCACCGGGGTCTACGCTGCCGCCCTGGCCCGAAAAGGCTTCGCCGCGCTGGCGTTGGACCACAGGCATTTCGGCGAGAGCGGCGGTGAGCCGAGGGGATATGAGTTCTGGCCCCGCAAGGTGCAGGACCTGCAGGCGGCCTTCGCCTGGCTGGCCAGCCGGCGGGACATCGACCCCGAGCGACTGGGCGGCGCCGGCGTCTGCCTGGGCTGCGGCTACATTGCGCACGCGGCCGCGGCCCTGCCGTCGGTGCGCGCCCTCGGCCTGGTCGCCGGCTATTACCGTGACCCGGTGGCCATGCGGGCCGCCGACCCCGAGGGACTGGAGCGGCGGATCGCCCAGGGAAGACGGGCCCGCGAAGTCTTCGAGGAGACGGGCGTGATCGAGACCATCCCCGCCGCAGCGCCCGAAGGCGACGCCGCCATGAGCACGCCGGATACGGTCGACTATTACACCCGGCGGGCCGTGCATCCGAACTATCGGAACGCCTTTGCGGTGATGTCGCGCGAGTATTTCATTCCCTTCGATGTCCAGGCGGCGGCCGCCCGCCTTCGCATCCCGACGCTGATGATCCATTCCAGGCGGGCGCTCTCGCCCCATTGGGCCGAGGATTTCGCAGGGAAGCTGGGGTCCCTGGCCCGGCTCGAATGGGTGGAATCCGAGGGCCAGACGGACTTCTACGACGACCCGGCGCGGGTGGACCTCGCCGCCGATCGGCTGGCCGGCCATTTCCGCGATCATCTCGGCGAAACCCGGCAATAAGTCCCCGCGGGGCGCGGGAGGACCCGGTCGGCGCGCCTGGCCCCGGTC
>CANGRP010000012.1 GCA_947456005.1 Caulobacteraceae bacterium | reverse complement strand
GTTCGTCAGGGACCCCGAACACCGAGCATTCGGCGACGGCCGGATGCCGGTAGAGGTTGGCCTCCACCTCTGCGCAGTAGATGTTCTCGCCGCCGCGGAGCACCATGTCCTTCTTGCGGTCGACGATGTAGATGAAACCGTCCTCGTCCATCCGGGCGATGTCGCCGGTGTGCAGCCAACCGTCCGTAATGGTCTCCGCGGTGGCCTCCGGGCGGTTGATATAGCCCTTGATGACCGGCGAGCCGCGCACCCAGAGCTCGCCCACCTGGCCGAGCGGGACGGTCTCGCCCTCGTCATTCACGCAGCGCGCTTCGAAGGCGGGCATGGCGGGCCCGGCGCTGTCCGGGCGATCGACGAAGAAGTCCGCGGCGATGGCGGTGATGATCCCGCAGGTCTCCGTCATGCCATAGCCGGTGTTCGGCCGGGCGGTCTTCACCTGGGAGTCGATCTTGTGGACCAGGTCGGGGGGGACCTGGGCCCCGCCGCCGCCAAGGCTCAGGAGGCTGGAGGTATCGCGGCTGGCGAAATCGGGATGGGTCAGGACTTCCCGGGCCATGGTGGGCACGCCGCTCATGGACGTGACCTTCTCGGCCTCGATGATCCGCAGGGCCTCGCCCGCGTCCCACTTGTACATGAGCACAATGGTCCCGCCCGCTGCGGTCGTAGCATACGCGCCGCAGTTGTTCGCCGTGACGTGGAACAGGGGGGTGGTGAGGAGGGCGACAGGAACCGGAACCGGCGCATTCGGGTCGGGCGCTACGCCTGTGGCGCGCTGGGTCGCCAGGGCCTGCGCCTGTCCGGAGAACACCATGTTGAAGAGGTTGGCCACGCAGCCCCGGTGGGTCAGCTGGGCGCCCTTCGGGAAGCCCGTCGTGCCCGAAGTGTAAAAGATGCAGGCGTCATCATCCGGGTCGATCTCGGCGTCGGGCATGACCCCGCCGACGCCGATGACATCAGACCAGGAGACGTATCCCTCCGTGGCCGGCGCGCGGACGGCGACCAGGGTGACCCCCTCGACCATCTCTGGCCTCTCCGCAATGCGCGCCATCCGCTCGGGATCGACAAAGGCGACCTTGGGCTGGGCGTCCTTGAAGCCGTAGGACATTTCCTCGGCCGTCCACCAGGCGTTCATGCCGACGACGGTCACGCCCACGGAAACGCAGGCCCAGTAGATCAACATCCACTCGGGAAAGTTACGCATGGCGATGGCGACGCGGTCGCCGCGCTTTACGCCGCGCGCGTGAAGCCAGTTGGCGATGCTCGCCACGAGAACGTGGGCTTCGGCGTAGGTGATCCGCTCGGTCTCGTAGACGAGATAGGTGCGGTCCGCGAAAGCGGCTGTGGAAAGCCAGACGGCGCGGACATTCGGCGGGGCGTTCTTGTACACCTTCAAGGGGGCGCCGCGGACCTCCTGGACCACCAGCTCAAAGGGGGCTCCGGGCGCGGTCAGTTCATCCCAGGCCGTCTTCAGTTCCTGATAATGCAACTCTTGTCTCCTCCCAGGGGGCGTGGCGCGATCCCGGCCTTCGTCCCGTCTCAATCCATATGGCGCCCCGGCCCGGAAAAGAAAACCGCCCGTCGGACGCTTCCGTCATTCGCCGGCCATCCGCCGGGCCAGGTGCCGGTGAAAGCGCCAAAGCGGGCGCTCCAGAGGACTCAGGGGCCCCGGTCGATAATCCGGACTCGAGACACCGGACTGGACGCCCTCACAGACGGCGATGTCCTCTGCGTGGACCGCCGCCACCTGCTCCCGGTAGCCCTCGGCGAAGCCGGAAAGGCCAGCGAGGTCCGGCGACGCCAGGAGGTGGATGCGCAACCGGAAGCGATCCGGCTGGAGCCGGTCCATCTGGTACCAGGCCCCCACTGGAGCTTCATCCTCGGTGAAGAACATAAGTCCGATGGGAAAGACGCACGCGACCACGAATCCATGGCCCTCGGGGGCGGCCGGAGGATTCTCGAGGAGGGAGAAAGCGTCGCTGCCGTCGCCCTCGAAGGTTCCCAGCCCGGGGTGTGTCAACTGGAGTGAGCGGGCGTGAGGACCGATGTGGTGGTAGGATTCGAGGAAGTTCTCGACCATCACCTTCCAGTTCCAGGGCGACTCCATCTCGATCACCCCGACCGTTGTCATCTTCTCGGGGGCCAGGGGCGCCAGGCGGTCAGATAAGGTATGGAGCGACTCCGACAGCGGACCCGCTCCGCCGTCCGCATTGACCCACAGCCACCCGCCCCAGGCCTCTGAACGCAGTTCAGGAAGACGGCAGTCCTTGGGACTGAAGACCTCTGAACCCCGCATGGCCGGCGCGGACAGGAGCGCCCCGTCAAGTCCGTAGCGCCAGAGATGATTGGGACAGGTCAGAACATCGGTCCTTCCCTCGCCGGTGACGACGGGCATGCCCCGGTGCCGGCAGACAGCGGACAGGACCCTGAGCGTTCCGGCTTCGTCGCGCAGGGCGACCACGGGTGCGCCGGCCACATCTGTGCAGGCATAGTCCCCCTCGTTGGCCAACTGGTCCAGACGGGCCACCGGAAGCCAACCCGCCCGGAGCACCCTCTCGCCCTCCGCAGCGAAGACCAGGGGATCGGTGTAGGCGGCGCCGGGCAGGGCCGTGGCCCTCGCCGGATCCTCGCTGACTGTCCTGTAAGCCTCGATCGGGACCCGGGATGTCATGCTTGTTCCACCATTCGGCTTTCCTCCACTGGAGCCAGACGACTTTGGGTCCGCCGACCCTGACAAGGAACTGGTCTATCGTCTGGGCCTTTCAAGGACCCCAGACACACATTTCTGCAGCCCGATTGTGCTTGAGTGATGAGGCTTGGTCTGGGGCGATCCGGGGGCTAATTGGCGATCCAGGAGAACGCCCATGACCGACACCGAACGCAAGGACGCCAGCGCCGCCACCCGCGCCGCCCTCGAGGCCGTCCGGGACAGCCTTCCGGCCGACGACGGCGAGGATTTCCGCCTGGCCGACCGGGGTTTCATCGCCACCATCCCGGACGCCGATATCCCGGGGGCCTGGAGCCTCAAGCCCTACGCCTTCCTCAAGGGCGAGGCCGCCCCCAGCGTCCACCCTGGCCTCTGGCGACAGGCCCAGCTGAACTCCCGCCACGGGCTCTATGAGGTGACCCCCGGGGTCTACCAGGTGCGCGGATTCGATATCTCGACGGTCACCTTCATCGAGGGCGAGCGGGGCTACATCGTCATCGACCCCCTGACCTCGGCCCAGCCGGCCCGGACTGCACTGGACCTGATGCGCGCCCACCGCGGCGACCGGCCAGTCACGGCGGTGATCTACACCCACAGCCATGTTGACCATTACGGCGGCATCCTGGGGGTCGTCTCGCCCGAGGAGATCGCCGCGGGGCTGCCGATCATCGCCCCCGAGGGCTTCCTCAAGGAGGCCGTCAGCGAGAACGTCCTGGCCGGCAACGCCATGAGCCGTCGAGCGACCTACATGTACGGCGCCCTCCTGCCAAAGGATCCCCGCGGCCATGTGGACTCCGGCTTGGGCAAGGGCGTCTCAGGCGGGAAGGTCGCTCTTGTTCCGCCCACGGTCTCCATCTCCCGGACGGGCGAGCGCCTGGTGGTGGACGGGGTGGAGATCGTCTTCCAGGTCACGCCGGACGCCGAGGCGCCGGCCGAGATGAACTTCTTCTTCCCGAAGTTCCGGGCCCTCTGCATGGCCGAGAACTGCACCTGCCACCTGCACAACATCTACACCCCGAGGGGCGCCCAGGTTCGGGATTCCAAGTCCTGGAGCCGCTACATCGACGAAGCGCGCGACCTGTTCGGCGCGGACTCTGACGTGATGTTCGCCAGCCACCACTGGCCGCGCTGGGGCGGGCCACAGATCGATGTCTTCCTGCGCAAGCAGCGCGACCTCTACAAGTTCATCCACGACCAGACCCTGCGGCTGGCCAACCACGGCCTGAACGCCCCGGAGATCGCCGAGGTCCTGCGCCTGCCGCCGACCCTGGCCTCGGAGTGGTACACCCGTGGCTTCTACGGAACGGTCAGCCACAACGCCAAGGCGGTCTACCAGCGCTATCTCGGCTGGTTCGACGGTAATCCGGCGCACCTGAACCCGCATCCGCCGGTCGAGGCGGGGAGGCGCTACGTGAAGGCCCTCGGGGGTCCGGACGCGATCCTCGCCGAGGCGCGTCGGGCCCACGCCGAAGGCGACTATCGCTGGGGCGCGGAGGTCCTGAACCACCTGGTCTTCGCCGACCCGTCCCATACCGAGGCGCGGAACCTCCAGGCCGACCTCCTCGAGCAGATGGGCTACCAGTCTGAATCCGGCCCCTGGCGGGACTTCTATCTGACCGGCGCCCAGGAGCTGAGGACCCCCATCCCGGCGTCGGAGACACCCCGCCAGGCGGCGGGAACGCAGTTGCGCAACCTGCCGGCGGAGAGCCTCCTCGACAGCCTGTCGGTGCGCCTCAACGGCGAGGCTGCGGGCGAGATGGAGCTGGACCTCACCCTGGCCTTCCCGGACGGGGAGGGGACCTTCACCCTGCGCATCGAGAACGCAGTCCTGCACCACAGGGAGGGGGAGGGCGCGCCGGAGGTGTCCCTGAGCCGGGACCAGCTGATCGACCTGGTGATGGGCGCCGCCGACCTCAGGGACGTGGCGTCCGGCCAGCCCGGCGAGGCCGCCCTCGGACGACTGCTCTCGGTGCTGGACCGGTTCGACCTCTGGTTCGGGATCGTGACGCCCTGAACCTCAGATCCGCCGCTCGCGTCCCTC
Source organism: Caulobacteraceae bacterium (assembly GCA_947456005.1). Taxonomy (GTDB): domain Bacteria; phylum Pseudomonadota; class Alphaproteobacteria; order Caulobacterales; family Caulobacteraceae; genus Phenylobacterium. Next base: position 15,774 of record CANGRP010000012.1, on the reverse strand, counting down.
CCACCAGGGCTCGCGCAGCTTGCGCTTGAAGATCTTGCCGGAGTCCTCGCGGGGCAGGGCGGCGCTGAACTGCACCTCCCTGGGGACCTTGAAGCCCGCCAGCTGGCCGCGGATCCAGAGCTTCACCTCCTGAGGATCAATGTCCTGGCCCTCCTGGGGCTGGACCACGGCGCACAGGGCCTCTCCGTACTCATCGTCTGGGATGCCGAAGACGGCGCAGTCGGCCACGCCCGGCATCTTGAGCAGCACGGCCTCGATCTCGGCCGGGTAGATATTCACCCCGCCGCTGATCACCATGTCCGAGCTGCGGTCGCACAGGTGCAGGAAGCCATCGGCGTCGAAATAGCCGATGTCCCCCGGCGAGATCAGGCCGAACTTCTCAGTCCGCCGGCGCTTGGCCTCGTCCCCCTGGTAGGTGAAATCCACTGAGCCGACATTGCGGCCAAGGACCTCGCCGGGTACGCCGACGGGGCAGTCGTTCCCGTCCGCATCGACCACGCGGACGATGGCGTTGGGCATGGGTCTTCCCACGGTGCCGGGATGGGCCAGCCATTCCTCCGAAGTGCAGAAGGTGACGTTCCCCATCTCCGTCGAGCCGTAGTACTCGTTGATCACCGGCCCCCACCACTCGATCATCTCGCGCTTCACGGGGGGTGAGACGGGCGCTGCGGCGTGGGCGACGAACCGCAGGGACGACAGGTCATAGCGGTCCCGCACGGCCTGGGGCAGCTTCACCAGCCGGTTGAACATGATGGGCGCCATGTTCAGGTGGGTGATCCGCTTCTCCTGGATCAGGGCAAGCAGGGCCTCGGGGTCGAACCTGGGCATGACGGCGACGTGAGCGCCGATGTTCACCGAGACGTTGGAGTGGGCGTTCGGGGCGGAGTGGTAGATCGGGCCCACAACAGCGGTGACGATCTCCTGCGGCCGGTCCATCCAGTCGGCGTAGCCGTAGGAGCGCAGCAGCATGGCCATCGAGGCCTGGGCCTGCTCGTCGCTGGCCGCCCCACGCTTGACGCCCTTGGGCCGTCCCGTCGTCCCGGATGTGTAGATGATGACGCTGGGCGCACGGCGGGCTTCTCCGGACCAGGGCGCAAAGCCCTCGAGCCAGGATCCCCATTCGATGTCCCCCGGCGCGACCTCGCAGGCCCTGGGCGCTAGTCCGTAGGCGCCCGCGACTTCCGGCGGTGTGCGCACGGTGATGATCCGCACACCCTCCGGGACCGCCGGGCGAAGGCTGGCCAGCAGGTCGGCATGGATCACAAGCACCCGGGCCCCGCAGTCCCTCAGGACATAGTCAGCCTCATCCAGGGTGCAGTGCCAGTTCACGGCGACCGGAAAGGCGCCCAGGATGCCCGCCGCCTGGCCGACCTCGAAGAAGGCGAATTCGTTCCTCAGGCAGAAGGCGACGGCGTCGCCCTCCCGCACGCCCAGGCTCTCCAGCCCGGAGGCGGCTCTCAAGGCGCGCGCACGGATCGCTTCGGCGGTCGTCTCGCGATCGCCGCACCACAGCCTGCCCATGGCGGTCTCCTCCCTTTTTCAGGGGATGCAATCACGACAGGGGCGGGGTGAACAGCCTTCGAATTCATCCCTCGCAAGCAAAGCCGCCCGAGGTGGACGCCGCCTCCCGGGGCGTGCGAGGCTTGGAGGCTGAAAGCCCCGCCCACCGCGGGGAAGAGGAGTGGGGCCATGGCTCAACGGATCACGTCACCCTTCGGGACCTTCTCCACGGCCCGGGAGGTCGTCGCCGGCCAGGATCTGTCCGGGCGGACGGTCCTCATCACCGGGGCGGCGACGGGCATCGGCGTCGAGACGGCCCGCGCCCTGGCCGAGGCGGGCGCCGAGGTGGTCATCGCCGCCCGCAAGCCGGACCTGGCGGCCCAGGCGGTGGAGGACATCGACCGGACGGCGACCGGCCCCGGCGCGCGGTTCGAGATGCTGGACCTGTCCCGCCTGGACTCGGTGCGCGAGCTGGGCGCCCGGTGGGGCGACCGCCCCCTGCACCTCCTCATCAATAACGCCGGAGTGATGGCCTGTCCGCTGGACCGCACGGCCGACGGTCTGGAGATGCAGGTCGGCACCAATCACTTCGGCCACTTCCTTCTGGGCGTCCTGCTGGCGCCTGCGCTCGAGCGGGGCGCCCAGGCGCGCGGCGCGCCCTCCCGCCTGGTCAGCCTGTCCTCGATCGGTCACCGCCGCTCCGACATCGTCTGGGACGATATCCATTACCGGACCCGGCCCTACGAGAAGTGGGGAAGCTACGGCCAGGCCAAGACCGCCAACAGCCTCTTCGCCGTCGGCTTCAACCGCCGCTTCGCTGATCGCGGGATCAACGCCAATGCGGTGATGCCGGGCGGGATCATGACCCCCCTCCAGCGGCACATGGCCCGCGAGGAGATGGTCGCCTTGGGATGGATCGATCCCGAGACCGGCGCTGCGCGCGAGGGCTTCAAGACCCCGGAGCAGGGCGCCTCCACCAGTTCCTGGGCGGCGGTTGGACCCGAACTGGAAGGGATCGGCGGCCTCTACCTGGAGAACTGCGCCGAGGCTGCGCCCTGGTCGGCGGAGGTTCCCATGGCGGGGGTCATGCCCTACGCCCTGGATCCGGACAGCGCGGAACGGCTCTGGAGCGTCTCCGTCGAGACGACCGGCGCCGGGGCGCAAGCCTGATATTGATCCAGGCAATCGTGGGAATGGAAAGAATCGATTTGCCCGATAGGGGGCGACTTCCTAACTAAGCTGGATGACGCTCCGGGCTTCCCGGCGGCGAGAGCGAGAGGGAAGCGACATGTCCTCATCCGAAGGCAAGTGCCCGTTCGGCCATGGCGGCCGGACTAATGTGAGCATCCAGTCCAACGCCGACTGGTGGCCCAACCGTCTGAACCTGAAGATCCTGAGCCAGCGTTCGGCGAAGGTCGACCCGATGGACCCGGGCTTCGACTACGCGGAGGCGTTCAAGAAGCTCGACCTGGCGGCGGTCAAGAAGGACCTGACCGCCCTGATGACCGAATCCAAGGATTGGTGGCCGGCCGACTGGGGTCACTATGGTCCGCTGTTCATCCGCATGACCTGGCACAGCGCCGGCACCTACCGGATCTCGGACGGCCGTGGTGGTGGCGGAACGGGCAACCAGCGCTTTGCGCCCATCAACTCCTGGCCGGACAACGGCAACCTGGACAAGGCCCGGCGCCTGCTGTGGCCGATCAAGAGGAAGTACGGGAACAGCCTGTCCTGGGCTGACCTGATGATCCTCGCCGGCAACGTCGCCATGGAATCCATGGGTTTCAAGACCTTCGGCTTCGCCGGCGGACGGGCCGACATCTGGGAGCCCGAAGAGGACATCAACTGGGGTCCCGAGGCCGAATGGCTGGGCGACAACCGCTATTCCGGCGACCGTGAGCTGGCCCAGCCCCTCGGGGCGGTGCAGATGGGCCTCATCTACGTCAACCCGCAGGGCCCGAACGGCAATCCCGACCCCGTCGCCTCCGGCCGGGACGTGCGCGAAACCTTCGCCCGCATGGCCATGAACGACGAAGAGACCGTCGCCCTGGTGGCCGGCGGACACACCTTCGGCAAGGCCCACGGCGCCGGCCCCGACAGCCATGTCGGCCCCGAGCCCGAGGGCGCTCCGATGGAGGCCGCGGGTTTCGGCTGGCTCAGCACCCACGGTTCCGGCAAGGCTGGCGACGCCATCACCAGCGGCATCGAAGGCGCCTGGAAGCCCAACCCGACCAAGTGGGACAACGGCTACTTCGACATGCTGTTCGGCTATGAGTGGGAACTCGTGAAGAGCCCGGCTGGCGCGAATCAGTGGCGAGCCAAGGACGTGCGCCCCGAGCACATGATCCCCGACGCCCACGATCCGTCGGTCAAGCACGCCCCGATGATGACGACCGCGGACCTCTCCCTGCGGTTCGATCCCATCTATGAGCCGATCTCCCGCCGGTTCCACAAGGACCCGCAGGCCTTCGCCGACGCCTTCGCCCGCGCCTGGTTCAAGCTGACCCACCGCGACATGGGCCCGCGCGCCCGCTATCTCGGCCCGGAAGTTCCGGCCGAGGTGCTGATCTGGCAGGATCCCGTGCCGGCCGTCGACCACCCCCTGGTCGACGCCGCCGATATCGCGGCCCTGAAGGCCGAGGTTCTGGCCTCAGGCCTTTCGGTCCCTGAGCTCGTCAGCACGGCCTGGGCCTCGGCCTCGTCCTTCCGCGGGTCGGACAAGCGGGGCGGGGCGAACGGCGCGCGTATCCGCCTGGCGCCGCAAAAGGACTGGGAAGCCAACCAGCCGGCCCAGCTGGCCCGGGTGCTCGCCGCCCTGGAGGGCGTCCGTGACCGGTTCAACGCCAAGGCCGGCGGCAAGAAGATCTCCCTGGCCGACTTGATCGTCCTCGCCGGCTCCGCGGCGGTCGAGGCCGCGGCGAAGGCCGCCGGCCAGTCCATCACCGTGCCCTTCACCCCGGGCCGGACGGATGCGACGGCCGAGCAGACCGACGCCGACTCCTTCGCCGTCCTCGAGCCCCGCGCCGATGGCTTCCGCAACTACCGCGGCGCCGGCGTTTCGGCGCCCGGCGAGGAACTGCTGGTCGACAAGGCCCAGCTCCTGACCCTGACCGCCCCGGAGATGACGGTGCTGGTGGGCGGCCTTCGGGTCCTCGGCGCCAACCATGGCGGCGTCTCCCACGGGGTCTTCACCGACCAGGTGGGCGTCCTCTCCAACGCGTTCTTCGTGAAGGTGCTGGACATGGACGTCGCCTGGACCCCGGCGGGCGAGGACCTCTTCGAGGGCCGCGACCGCGCGACCGGCAAGGTCGTCCGCACCGCCACCCGCGCCGACCTGGTCTTCGCCTCCAACTCCGAGCTGCGCGCCCTGGCCGAGGTCTACGCCCAGGACGACGCCGCCGGGAAGTTCACGGCCGACTTCGTCAAGGCCTGGACCAAGGTGATGGAGCTCGATCGGTTCGACCTGGCCTGATCGAGGCGACTGCAGGATTCGGGCCCCGGGGGTGAAAGCCTCCGGGGCGAACCCGGTTTCGCAGCCTGACCGGTGCGCCAAGCGGCGGGTCACTGTACCGGAGTGGCTGTTCCAGAGTCGCGAACACGTCTAGCCTAAACCTGAAAGCGTGATTCCGCGGCGGGATCAGGCTCTCCAGTCCTACGCCTGTTCTGGCCCGCCAGGGAGGGCGTCGGACGGATTGATCTCCGGCTAGGAACCTGAGGGCGTTGGCGGCGTGCAGAACTCCCTTCCCGATGACGATGCGCACATGAACATGCTCTCCCACGGCGTTCGAGCGCGGGCCAGTGGGGAGGACATCGTCTTCGTCTCCGGTAACTTCAATGTCCTCCATACAGGTCATCTGCGGCTGCTCCGCTTCGCCTCCGAGCTGGGAGGCCGGCTGGTGGTCGGCGTGACGCCGGACAGCCAGGAGGGGGTTACCGTTCGTCAGGCCACGCGCATTCGGGACGTCAAGGCGATCGGCGCCGTGCAGGAGGTGGTCGCCCTTACTGAGCCCGCAGAGTCCTTCATTTTTCGCTTGCGTCCCGAGTTCGTCGTCAAGGGCCGCGAGTATCAGGGTGTCTACAATATCGAGCAGGAGATCGTGTCATCCTACGGCGGGAAGCTGATCTTCAGCTCCGGGGAGGCCCGGCTTTACTCGTCCGAGCTTTTGTCTCCCGACATGGGGCGACCCTCGACCTCTGAGATCGTCAAGCCGATCGATTACGTGGAGCGGAACCAGTTCAGAATCACCGACTTGGTGGAGATCATCGAGGCCTTCCGGAACCTGACCGTGGTCGCCATCGGCGATCTGATCGTCGATGAATACATCAACTGCGACCCCCTGGGGATGTCCCGCGAGGATCCCACCCTGGTCGTCACACCGGTCGAGAGCCGACGGTTCGTCGGCGGCGCAGGCGTGGTGGCGGCGCACGCTAAGGCGCTCGGCGCTTCGGTGACCTTCATCAGTGTAACGGGCAAGGATGAGGTCGCTCGTTTCGCTCAGGATGAACTATCAGCGCGCGGGGTGGCTCTCAGCCTGCTCATAGACCCAACCCGCCCCACCACACTGAAGCAACGGTACCGTGCCTCCGGCAAGACCCTCCTGCGGGTCAATCACCTTCGCCAGGGTTCAATCAATCCGGACCTCCAGGGTCAGCTGAACACCGTTGCGGACGCCGCTCTGGAGACTGCTGACCTCCTGCTCTTCTCCGACTTCAACTATGGCTGCCTTCCCCAGCCGGTGGTCGACCATCTTTCCGCCAGAGCTCGGGAACTGGATGTCCTGATGGCGGCCGACAGCCAGGCATCATCCCAGATGTCCGACGTGTCCCGGTTCCGCGGGATGTCTCTGATCACACCCACCGAGCACGAGGCCCGCCTCGCCCTGCGCGATGAAGAAGCGGGCCTGATCATGGTCGCCGAGCGCCTGCAGCGCGCTGCGGGCGCCGAGAATGTCGTGGTGACCCTCGGCGGAGAGGGCGTTCTGATCTTCGCTCCCAAGGGCGGCGCCCACCACACCGACCGCCTGCCGGCCTTCAACCGCTCGCCGAGGGATGTCGCCGGTGCTGGCGACAGCTTCTTCACCTGCACCGCCATGGCCTTGCGGGTCGGCGCTGATATCTGGCAGGCCGCCTATCTCGGATCTCTGGCTGCGGCATGGCAGGTGTCACACGTCGGGAACACGCCCATGTCGGCGGCGGAACTCATCCGTGAGGTGTCCCAACCCCCCGGCAGGATTCACGAGCTCAGGCCGTGAAGGCCCTTCTTCTGGCGGCCGGACTGGGCACTCGCCTGCGGCCGCTCACGGAGACCGTGCCCAAGTGCCTGGTCCCCATCCGGGGACGGCCGCTTCTCGATTACTGGCTGGACCACCTGTTTGGGCAGGGGATCGCCGACGAGGTCCGCATTAACACCCATCACCTGGCCGACCGGGTCATTGACCATGTAACGCAGAGCCGCTGGAGGGAGCGGATCGAACTCGTCCATGAAGACACCCTGCTGGGCACCGGCGGCACCGTCCTGGCGAGCCGCGAATGGCTTGGAAAGGCACCCTTCCTAGTCATCCATGCCGACAACCTGACGGATGCCGACCTGGGTGAACTGGTCGCCGCTCATAACTCTGCCGACACGGACATCCTCATGACCCTGCTGGCCTTCCGGACCGATCGTCCGAAGGACTGCGGGATCCTCGAACTGGACCGACGGAGCCGGGTGATCGGCTTCCACGAGAAGGTCTCCAATCCCCCAGGCAACCTTGCCAACGGCGCCGTGTATGTCTTCGCCCCGGAGGTCCTGGATCATCTGGCCGCTCTCGGACGGCCTGTAATCGACCTGTCGACGGAGGTGATCCCCGCCCTCGTTCCGAGGATCCAGGCCAAAGTTCACAAGGGCTTCTTCAGGGATATCGGCAGCCCTGAGGCGATGGCTGAAGCAGAGGCGCAGTTTCCGGAGCGTCCCTGACCAACGGAAGATGCCGGGGTGCACACAGCGCATGCACGGGCCCGGCGGGAATCACGTCAACATCGCGACTTCTGGAGTCTCTGACGCCGAGAAGAACGCCGATGAATCTGCTCGTGACCGGTGCGTGTGGTTACAAGGGCTCAGTCCTGGTTCCCAAACTGCTGGCTGCAGGCCACCAGGTGACGGCCTACGATGTCCAGTGGTTCGGCAATGAACTGCCGCGGCATCACCGGCTGGACGTCATTGCAGGCGATGTCCGGGACATCCATGCTGTCCCGCTGAAGGGCGTGGACGCCATCATTCATCTGGCCTCGGTGGCCAATGACCCGTGCGGCGACCTCGACCCCCGCCTGACCTGGGAGATCAGCGCCCTGGCCACGATGCGCCTTGCTGACCAGGCGGTCCGAAAGGGCGTGCGCCAGTTCATCTACGCCTCTTCCGGCAGCGTCTATGGGGTGAAGGACGAGCCCGAGGTCACCGAGGACCTCGAACCCGAACCCCTGACCGAGTACAACAAGACCAAGATGGTGGCAGAGCGGGTCCTGCTCAGCTATGCCGACCAGATGTCGGTGCAGATCGTCCGCCCGGCTACGGTCTGTGGCGTCAGCCCTCGCATGCGGCTCGATGTCTCGGTGAACATGCTGACCATGCAGGCCCTGACCCGGGGCCGGATCACGGTCTTCGGCGGAGACCAGGTCCGTCCCAACATCCACATCGACGACATCACGGACCTCTACATCTTCCTGCTGGAGCGCCCCGGGATCACCGGTGTCTTCAACGCCGGCTTCGAGAACATCTCAATCCGCGAGATCGCAGAGCGGGTGGCCCGCAGCATCCCGGCGGAGATCATCGTCACCCCCTCCAACGATCCCCGGTCCTACCGGCAGAACTCCGACAAGCTCCGTGCGGCCGGGTTCGCGCCCAGGAAAACCGTTGACGACGCCATTCGCGAGATCGTGGTGGCCTACCAGCGCGGTGAACTGAAGGACATCGACCGCTGGCATAACCTGAAGTGGATGCAAAGGATGATGGCGTGACCGGTGGCCCCGAGTTCTTCCATGGCTACGCCGCCCGTTTGCAGGAAACCCTGGCGGCGGCTGACTTCGCGCCTGTGGAGACCCTTGCGGAAGCCTTGCTCCAGGCCTGGCGGGCAGGCCGGAGCGTCTATCTTTGCGGAAACGGCGGCAGCGCCGGCAACGCCATCCACCTGGTGAACGACCTGATCTATGGCGCCGTGCAGGGCAGGGGCCCCGGCGTCCGAGCCCACGCCCTTTCCGCCAACGCCGCGGTCCTGACCTGTCTGGCCAACGACACGGACTATTCCGAGGTCTTCGCCCTTCAGCTCAAGACCTTCGGCCAGCCGGGGGACATCCTCCTGGCCCTGTCCGGAAGCGGGAACTCCCCCAACATCCTGAAGGCCATCGAGGCGGGGAGGGCCCTTGGAATGAAGACCTTCGCCATCCTCGGGTACTCTGGCGGTAAGGCGAGAGCCCTGGTGGACGTCCCGATTCACTTCCCGGTCGACGACATGCAGATCTCCGAGGACATGCAGCTGATCGTCGGCCACATGGTGATGCAATGGCTTATGGCCGAGACGGCCAAACACCTGTGAGCGGCCAAGTTGAGACCTGACTTTCTCATCCTGGGCAGCAATTCCTTCTCAGGCGCCAGTTTTACGGCCTTCCTGCTGGAGCAGGGGTATTCGGTGGTCGCGGTCAGTCGATCCCCGGAGGGCCACCCCGCCCTGACGCCCTACCTCTGGAGGCCGGACCGGACAGGGGCGGTGTTCCATCAACTCGACCTGAACACCCAGCTTGAGGAAATCTGCGACCTCCTGAGCGCGCTGAAGCCGCCGCGGGTGGTCAACTTCGCGGCCCAAAGCATGGTGGCCGAGAGCTGGGCCAATCCAGACCACTGGTTCATGACCAACGTCGTCTCGACCATCCGTCTGCACGAGGCGCTGAGGACCATGCCCTTCCTGGAGCGCTACGTGCACGTTTCGACGCCGGAGGTGTACGGCAGCACCTCGGGCTCGGTGACGGAGGACGCGCCGTTCAATCCCAGCACCCCGTACGCCGTTTCCCGCGCCGCCGCCGACATGAGCCTGCGCACCTATCATGCAGCTTACGGCTTTCCGGTGGTCACCACCCGGGCGGCGAATGTCTATGGTCCCGGCCAGCCCCTCTACCGGATCATACCCCGCACGATCTTCTGCATCCGCACAGGTGAGAGGCTGAAGTTGCACGGCGGAGGCGCCTCTCAGCGGTCCTTCATCCACATCCGCGATGTCTGCAACGCCACCCTCAGGGTCGCCCTGCAGGGTCGCCTCGGCGAAACCTACCACATCGCCACCCAGGACCAGGTCACCATACGCGCCCTGGTGGAGACGATCTGCGCGCGGATGGGCGTGACCCTGGAGTCCGTGGCCGATGTGGCGGAGGAGCGGGTCGGCAAAGATGCGTTCTATACCCTCGATAGCCACAAGATCCGCGGGGAGCTCGGCTGGTCTGACGCCTTGTCTCTCGACGCCGGGATCGAGGAGACCCTGGCCTGGGTCGACGCCAACCTCGATGATCTCAGACGTCTTCCCCAGTCCTACATCCACAAGCCGTGAGTGAGCGCATGGGCCAGGAAATCGATCTCCTTGCGAACTATCCGCGCACCCGTCGCAATGTCGACGAGCGCGGCCAGACCAAGACCGAAGGGGACCGGGCCCTCGCCCGCAAGTTCGGCAAGGACTTCTTCGATGGCGACCGCGCACACGGCTACGGCGGATTCTCCTACAATCCCCGGTTCTGGACCCCGGTTATCCCGACCTTCCAGTCCCATTTCGGCCTGAAGACTGGCGACAGCGTGCTCGACGTGGGCTGCGCCAAGGGATTCATGATTCACGACATGGCTGCGCTTATCCCCGGCATCCAGGTCAAGGGCGTCGACATCTCGGCCTACGCCATCGAGAACGCCATTGAGGACATGCGTGACCACGTCCAGGTCGCCAGCGCTGACAGGCTGCCCTTCCCGGACAAGTCCTTCGACGTCGTGATCTCGGTCAACACCATCCACAATCTCGCCGAGGCGGACTGCGCCCGGGCGCTCTCCGAGATTGAGCGGGTCGCCCGAAGGGGCGCCTTCGTGACCGTCGACGCCTATTTCGACGAGGAACAGCGGCGTCGCATGGAGGCGTGGAACCTCACCGCTCTGACGATCATGCACGCCGAGGACTGGAAGGCCTTCTTCGCGAAGGCCGGCTATACGGGGGACTACTATTGGTTCATCCCCTAGACTCCGGCGTCTCCCGCCACATCCTGCGCGACATGATCCGCATCCGCGCTGTGGAGGAGGCGATCGCAGACCGCTACGGCGAACAGAAGATGCGCTGCCCGACCCACCTGTCCATCGGCCAGGAGGGACCGGCCGCCGCGGTGGGCGCCGTTCTGGGGCCCGAAGACCTGGCCGTCAGCGGCCACAGGGCGCATGCGCACTACCTGGCCAAGGGCGGGGACCTTCCCGCCATGATCGCCGAGATTTACGGCAAGGCCACAGGTTGCTCCCGGGGCAATGGCGGCTCCATGCACCTCGTCGATGAAGCGGTGGGGTTCATGGGTTCAACCGCCATCGTCGGGGGCACGGTCCCGGTTGGCGTCGGCCTCGCCCTCTCCCTCGCCGTGCGCCGAAAGCCGGGCCTGGTCTGCATCTTCATCGGAGACGCCGTCCTGGAGACCGGCGTCTTCTATGAGTCCGCCGGGTTCGCCGCCGTCCGCAAGCTGCCCGTCCTCTTCGTCTGCGAGAACAACCTCTACTCGGTTTATTCCCCCCTCGAGGTGCGCCAACCAGCCGGCCGGGCGTTGTCCGATGTCGCCGCCGCCGTGGGACTTCAGGCGTCTTCAGGGGATGGGAACGATCCCCGGGCCGCCTACGGCCTCCTGAAGTCAGCCGCTGACCGGGCGCGGTCGGGTGACGGACCGCAGTTCGTGGAACTGGCGACCTATCGTTGGCGGGAGCACTGCGGACCCCTGTTCGACAACGACCTCGGCTACCGAAGCGAGGCGGAGTACCTGGTCTGGAAGGCCCGCGATCCCATTCCGCGCCTGATGCAGGAACTCCGCGAAGAGGGAGCCTTGGATCCGGCCTGGCTGGCGGCTGCCGAGGCGGAGATCCGAGCAGAAATCGAGGCGGCCTTCGCCTTCGCCGAGGCCTCACCCTTCCCGGATCCGGTCTTGGCCTCCACCGACATCTATTCGCGGGAGATCGCGCCATTCCCCTGATGACCTACGCCGAGGCGGTGCGCGACGCCCTCGCGGTGGCCCTGGAACAGGATCCCGCCGTGATTGTCTACGGCCTCGGCGCACCCGATCCCAAGGGGGTCTTTGGCACGACCCTGGGCCTTCAGGAACAGTTCGGCGCGGACCGGGTGTTCGACATGCCGACGGCGGAGAACGCCATGACCGGCGTCGGAATCGGCGCGGCCCTGGGAGGCCTTCGGCCTGTCCTCACCCACCAGCGTCTCGATTTCGCGCTCCTGTCCCTCGACCAGATTATCAACAATGCGGCCAAGTGGCGTTTCATGTTCGGCGGCCGACGTGGAGTTCCTCTGACGATCCGGATGATCCTGGGCCGGGGCTGGGGGCAGGGACCCACGCATTCCCAGAACCTCCAGGCCATATTCGCCCACATACCGGGCCTTTGTGTCGTCAGCCCCGCCACTCCAGCAGATGCCAAGGGCCTGCTGCTGAGCGCCATCTTCGGGCAGGATCCTGTCATCTTCCTCGAGCACCGGTGGCTGCACGGCGCCCGCGGGGAGACGCCGGCTGGCGACCATCGGGTTCCCATCGGCAGGGCCCATCGGCTGCGGCAGGGCGGGGACGTGACTGTCGTCGCCAGTTCGATCCTGAGCCTTGAGGCCCTGCAGGCGGTCGACCACGTCGCCTTGCAGGGTGTCGCCTGCGACCTGATCGACCTCCGCTCGATCCGTCCACTGGACTGGGACGCGATAGAGTCGTCCGTTCGCAAGACCGGCCGGCTCCTGGTCCTGGATCCGGGCCATGAGACCGGCGGCGTCGCGGGGGAAATCGTCGCCCGTATCACCACCCGCTGCTGGGGGCATCTCCGCGCGCCGCCGAGTCGTCTTGCCATGCCGGACGCGCCCGAGTCGACGAGTCCGGCCCTGACCCTGGGCTATCACGTGCGAGCTGAGCACATTGCAGAGGCGATTGGCGACCTGGTGGGCGCCCCCCTCGAAGTCAGCTCGCTTTCCGCGCGGCCCCATCCTCACGATGTCCCGGGCAACGATTTCCAGGGGCCGTTCTGATCTGAGGAAACCGGTGTGCTAACCTGCCAGCCTGCGCCGTCGCGTCAGGTGGCTCAGGCATGGGGTGCATGGTAAATCTTGGCGACTCGAAGGACGGCTGCGTCCGCCTTCAAGGGCGTCTGGACGGATCAGGTCCATTTGACTTTCGTAAGGGAAGCGGGGGAAGCAATGGATCAGGAGCAGGAGTTCCTGCAAAGCCTCAGCGGCTTGAGGGACCAGTTACTTGATGTTCTCAAGGACTACTGGATCTTCTCGATTCCCTACTCCCTTGGCGAGGTCGCGATCGCTGGGGCGCTCGCCAAGTCCTTCAAGCAACAGTACGGAGGACCTCTCGCGTTCCTGGTTGACCCCGCGAAGATGGGGGTCGCCCAGCTTTTTGCAGACCAGGTGGACGTGGCTGTTCCTGTGCCGATGCACCTGCTCAGAAATCTCAATAGACGGGGTTTCCTTTCTCCGGAGACATTTCGCCGGGGAAGTGTCCAGGACGCCTACGAGATTCATGGCGCCAAGCTCAACTTCGTGTCGCTCGTCACGCTTCGCAATCAGCATCCAGACCGCGGTCTGCCGGTGACGGATGTCTTCAGGTTTGCCATGCGGCTGCCTTGGGAGGCGCCCCTTCATCCGGGCCGCCCCGACAAGGAGGCATTGGAGCAGGCTGAAAGGATAGCCGCATCGGTCGGGATGGAGCCCGGCAATTCGGTCATTCTATTCCCAGGCAACAATACCAATCTGCCTGCTCCATCGGTATTCTGGAAACGGGTAGCGAAAGAGGCGGCGGCTGCCGGAAAAAGAGTCTTCGTCAATGTCAGCGGGGCGGCCCTCCTTCCCGATGACCTGGATGTCCCCGGTATTCCTGTTGAACTGAATGATATCCCCCAGGCGATCGCGCTCTGTGAGATTGCGGGGCGTATTGTCGCCGGGTCCAACGGGTTCCTCATGACCGCACTCCTTACGGAGACCCGCTTCGGACTGGACGTAATCCTCACAGACGCATTTGACCCGACGGCTTCCGGCCGACATTACCAGCCCATGCCGATACGAAGCGGATCGCTGTTTCTCCAGGCCCCGGAGATCAAGGAGGACATCGACCGCCCCTACCGGGAGTGGGAGGTCCCGAGCTCCGTCGATACGGAGTCGATCGCAGTCGAACTGGTCAGGGCCTGGTCCGCGGGAAACGGCTCGCCCTCGTGACGTGCGTATCCGTCCAGAACAGCGACGACGAATCCGGTCGGTCGCCGCCAGGGACACCCTTTCCCCCCCTCATCGGATACCCACAGGGATGAAGGCTGCAGTCCTCTTCCAGACGGGCAAGCCCCTCCGGATCCTCGAAGACGTCGAGGCGCCGCCGCCAGCTCGGGGACAGGTCTTCGTCGCCCTGTCCCACGCGGGCGTGTGCCACAGCCAGGTCATGGAGGTCCGTGGCGGCCGCGGGATCGACCCCTACCTGCCACACCTCCTGGGCCATGAGGGCGTAGGGACGGTCCTGGCGGTGGGAGAGGGGGTCACCCGGGTGGCGCCAGGCGACCGGGTGGTGCTGGGCTGGATCAAGGGGCAGGGCCTGGACGCCGATCCCATCCGCTACGTGTGGAGGGACACGAACCTTAACGCTGGCGCTGTCACCACCTTCAACACCCACGCCCTGGTCGCCGAGAACCGGTGCCAGCGCCTGCCGGAAGGCGTACCCGACGAGATCGGGGTGCTGTTGGGATGCGCCGCGCCCACGGGAGCCGGGATCGTCACCAACGAGTTGAAACCCGCACCTGGCGCCAGCGCCGCGGTCTTCGGCCTCGGCGGCATTGGCCTGACCGCACTCATGGCCCTGGTGGCTGCCGGCTGCGACCCGATCATCGCCGTGGACATCGCCCCTGCCAAGCTTCAGGCGGCCCTCGACTGCGGCGCCACCCATGTGATCGACGCCAGCCGGGAGGATCCGGTCACCGCGATCCGTTCCCTCACGTCGGGACGGGGAGTGGACTGCGCCGTGGAGGCGGCGGGACGGGTGCAGACCATCGAGCAAGCCTTCGAGAGCACCCGCAAGTTCGGCGGCCAGTGCGTCTTCGCTTCCCATCCGCCGGCGGGTCAGAAGATCTCCGTCGATCCGCATGACCTGATCTCAGGGAAGGGCCTGAAGGGCACCTGGGGCGGCGCTTCGGTCCCGGACCGCGACGTCGCCCTCTTCGCTCGCATGTACCTCGACGGAAAGCTTCCCCTCGAGCGCCTGCTGAGCAACCGATACGACCTGGAGGAAATCAACCAGGCCATCGACGACCTGGGCGCAGGTTCCGCCTTCCGGCCGCTGATCCGCCTCTGAACCGTTGGGTATAGACCTGCCAAAGGCCAGAGATCAGGCCGGGGTCGGAGTCTCGCTGAAGGCGCTCCACGGCCCCTCGATGGCGAAGGTCCTACCCGGTGAATAGGCGTTCACAAACAGGATGCGACCATCGGGCGAGAAGCAGGCTCCGGCTAGCTCGGTTCTCATCCGAAGGCGGGCGAGGGCGCAGACCTGGCCCGCAGAGGTGACGACCCTGAGGTGGTTGGTCTTGAGGCCGAAGCGATCCTCGCAGACCACGAGGTGCCCCCAAGGGGCGATGGTCAAGTTATCCGCATAGTCCATCACCCGCGGATCCCGGGATTCCAGGAAGAGCCGGAGCTGGTCCAGTCCGGCCTTGGGCTGCGACGTCAGGCGGAAGATCTGTCCAAGGCGCCGATCTCCTCCCGAGGTGCAGGTGAAGAAGACATCGCATCCACCATCCGGCCTCGTCGCCAGATGAATGCCCTCACCTCGGGCGAAGAGGACGCCTCCCGCGGCATGGCCCCGCAGGCGAAGGTCATCCTTGGGGCTCTCGACCTCGTCGAGGTCAATCCAGCGCACGGCGCGGACCTCGCCGACCGTCATGTCAGCCTGACGCCAGTTCCGGCTGTCACTCCCACCGGATTCAAACGCCAGGGCCTGCAGTCTTCCGCCTTCCGCAAGGCGACCGGGAGACCGGGGAAGGAAGCGGTACAAAAG